>NZ_LUNH01000058.1:0-14471 GCF_001628525.1 Aeromicrobium sp. REDSEA-S38_B2
GCCCCAGCCCGACGACGTGCGCGAGCTCGTGGTCGACGATGGCCTGGGCGAAGCGGGTCTCCCGGGCACCGAAGTCGGCGAAGACCTCCTGGTCCAGCACGATCCGGCCCGTCACGTAACGCAGGCGACCAGGAGGACCGGCGGCGACGCTGCCGCCGATGCCGGCGACGTCACCGGCGAGCTCGGGGACCTCGTCGGGAAGGGCCCAGGTGATCAGGACCGGGCGCCGGCGCGCGAATGGGCCGACGATGATGTCGCGCGCGTCGGTGAGCCCGACACGTTCGAAGACCAGTCCGGTGGCGGCTCCGGTGCGGGCGAGCCCGGTGTCGACCAGCTCGTCGTAGTTGTCCGGCGCGCCGGCGGGGCGCTTGGCGCGCTTCTGCACCAGGTCGAAGGAGTAGAGGCTGGCCAGCAGCTCGGGGGTCTGCGACAGCGCGTGCAGGGCGTCGTCCTCGCGGGCGAAGCCGGCGTCGCGGTCGCCGTCCTTGGCCGCGGCGAGCAGCTCCGGGGTCTGCGACAGCGCGTGCAGGGCGTCGTCCTCCCGGGTGAAGCCGGCGTCGCGGTCGCCGTCCTTGGCTGCGGCGCGCGCCGGGGACGGCGGTTCGTCGACATCGGCATCGTGCCCAGGCCGTGCTCCCGGTCCAGCCGGTCGAGCTCGGCCATCCGGCGCTCCATGTCGCGGGCAGCGCGGCGCCGCCGTGAGCGCTCCCCCATCAGCCCCCGCCCTCACCCGTACGTCGTCGGCGCCGTCCTCGCCCATCCGTCCGTCAAGTCTGACACGTGACCACCACCACAGGTGCCGAGAGCGACCTGCGGGCCTAGCCTGGATGGCAGTCCGGGGACTCCAGCAAGGGAGCCTCGAGATGTCACACCGAGGAGCTCGACGATGAGCAACGAAGAGACCGCGCCCTACGGCGCGGGGGCCGCCGCCCCGGCAGCCCCCCGCAAGCGCATCCGCACCCATCACCTCCGGGAGATGAAGGAGCGTGGCGAGAAGATCACCATGCTCACGGCGTACGACATGTTCACCGCCGCGACCTTCGACGAGGCCGGCATCGACCTGCTGCTCGTGGGCGACTCCGCCTCCAACAACGTGCTCGGCAACGAGACGTCCCTGCCGATCACCGTCGACGAGCTGCTGCCGCTGACCCGCGCCGTGGCCCGTGCGGCGACCCGCGCGATGGTGGTGGGCGACCTGCCGTTCGGCTCCTACCAGGCCTCGCCGGAGCAGGCGTACCTCACCGCCGTGCGCTTCATGAAGGAGGCCGGCGCCCACTGCGTGAAGCTCGAGGGCGGCGCCGAGATGGTGCCGGTCATCGAGAAGCTCACCCAGGGCGGCATCCCGGTGATGGCCCACATCGGCTTCACCCCGCAGTCCGAGCACGCGCTGGGCGGCTACCGCGTCCAGGGCCGCGGCGAGACCGCCGAGCGGGTCAAGCGCGACGCCAAGGCGGTCGAGGCGGCCGGCGCCTTCGCCGTCGTCATGGAGATGGTCCCCGGCGACGTCGCCGGCGAGATCAGCCGCGAGCTGACCATCCCGACCATCGGCATCGGCGCCGGCAACGGCTGCGACGGCCAGGTGCTGGTCTGGCAGGACGCCTTCGGCCTGCGCACCGGCAAGATGGCGCGCTTCGTCAAGCAGTACGCCGACGTCCACCAGGTGCTCCTCGACGGCGCCCGCGCGTACGCCGACGACGTGAAGGCCGGGACGTTCCCCGGTCCGGAGCACACGTTCTAGGGCACACCTTCCAGGTCACACCCGCGACAACGACGAGAGGCCGTCCGCCGGCGCCCCCATGCGCGGCGGACGGCCTCATCGTTGCCCCCCGTTTCGCCGGGCCGGTGTCCCCACATCCGGCCCGTCGTCTGTGTTGCGGTGGTGCATCTCGGTGTCGCTGTCCAGTGATCTGAACGCTACGCGCACCTCCGCTACGACCTGCCCACGCTCGGTGCACGCCTCGGTCAGGTGAGCACCACGTTTCGGTAACAGACCTACCGTGGACGGCATGTGGCCCTCCCGCCGACCGCTCCTGCTCCCCCTCGCTGCGCTGCTCGCACCGCTGGCCCTGACCGGCGCGGCGTGCTCCACGGCCTCCGAGCCGGGCACGAGCGACGCGACGGCCGGCAGCCGGCCCGAGGGCGGCCGGGCCGTGCCGGGGCTCGACGTCGAGACCGTGCGCGCCGCGGCCCCCCACCAGCACGCCCGCGGACGGGCCGACGGCGGCCGGGTGCTGCTGCGTCCCACCGACCTGCGCGTGGCCGTGCGCGAGGGACGCGAGTCCAACCTCGTGCTGCTGTGCGTCGACGCCTCCGGGTCGATGGCCGCACGCCGTCGCATGGAGCAGGTCAAGACCGCCGTGCTGTCGCTGCTGCTCGACGCGTACCAGCGTCGCGACAAGGTGGGCCTCGTGACCTTCCGCGGTGCGTCCGCCTCGCTCGACCTCCCGCCGACGTCGTCGGTCGACGTCGCTGCGCGTCGGCTCGAGGAGCTGCCCGCCGGAGGCCGCACGCCGCTCGCCGAGGGCTTGGCCACGGCTGCCGACGCCCTGCGTCTCGAGGCCATCCGCGACCCGCTGCGCCGACCGCTCCTCGTCGTCGTCACCGACGGCCGCGCGACGTCGGGGCCCGACGCCCTCGCCCGCGCCCACCGGGCCGCCGACCACGTGCGCGCCACCCGCGTGGCCTCCGTCGTCGTCGACTGCGAGACCGGCGGGTTCCGCCTCGGCCTCGCCGCCGTGCTCGCCGACCGGCTCGGCGCCCAGCACCTGCCGCTCGGCGAGGTCAGCGCCGACTCGCTGACGTCCGTCGTCCGGTCCGCCCAGGTGAGCGGGGAGGTGGCCTGATGCCCCAGGGCCAGCCGCTGGTCGTCCCCGACGACGGCCTCACCACCCGCCAGCGTCGCAACCGTCCGCTCGTCATGGTCCACACCGGGCCCGGCAAGGGGAAGTCGACCGCCGCGTTCGGCCTCGCCATGCGCGCCTGGAACCAGGGCTGGAAGGTCGGCGTGTTCCAGTTCGTGAAGTCCGCCAAGTGGCGCGTCGGCGAGCAGAGCGTGCTGGAGCACCTGGGCCGCCTGCACGAGACCGAGGGCCTCGGCGGGCCCGTCGAGTGGCACAAGATGGGCTCGGGCTGGTCGTGGTCGCGCAAGTCGGGCACCGACGACGACCACGCCGTCGCCGCCGCCGAGGGCTGGGCCGAGATCAAGCGCCGCCTCGCCACCGAGACGCACGACCTGTACGTGCTCGACGAGTTCACCTACCCGATGAAGTGGGGCTGGGTCGACGTCGACGACGTCGCCGACACGCTCGCGTCGCGCCCCGGCCGCCAGCACGTGGTGATCACCGGCCGCGACGCCGCCCCCCGGCTCCTGGAGGTCGCCGACCTCGTCACCGAGATGACGAAGGTCAAGCACCCCATGGACGTCGGCCAGAAAGGTCAGCGAGGCATCGAGTGGTGAGCATCCAGTGAGCACGCACCTGCCCCGCCTGGTGGTCGCCGCGCCGGCGTCGGGCCACGGGAAGACGACCATCGCGACCGGCCTCATGGCCGCGCTGTCGCGGTCGGGCCACCGCGTCTCGGGCCACAAGGTCGGCCCCGACTACATCGACCCCGGCTACCACGAGCTGGCCACGGGCCTGCCCGGCCGCAACCTCGATCCGCACCTCGCGGGGGAGGAGCGGCTGCTGCCGTTGCTGCTGCACGGTGCCGCCGGCTCCGACCTCGCGGTCGTCGAGGGCGTGATGGGCCTGCACGACGGCATGCTCGGCACCGACGGCTACGCCTCGACCGCCCACGTCGCCCGCGCCACGCACAGCCCCGTGGTGCTCGTGGTCGACGTGTCGTCGGCGTCGCGCTCCATCGCCGCGCTCGTGCACGGCATGGTCACGTTCGACACGTCGGTGCGGGTGGCCGGCGTCATCCTCAACAAGGTCGGCTCCACCCGCCACGCCGACGAGGTCGTCCGCGCGCTCGAGGGCACGGGCGTGTTGGTGCTCGGCATCGTGCACCGCGACGACGGCGTCGTGGCACCGTCGCGCCACCTCGGGCTCGTGCCGGCCGAGGAGCGCGACGACGCCGTGGCCGCGCTCGACCGGCTCGCCGCGCGGGTGGCCAAGGCCGTCGACCTGGACGAGGTCGTGCGCATCGCGCAGTCCGCGCCGCCGCTCACCGGGGAGGCGTGGGACCCGGTCGCCGAGACCGCACCGCACACGACCGTCGTGCCGTCGCAGCGTCGGGTCGTCGCGGTGGCCGGCGGCCGGTCGTTCACGTTCCGGTACGCCGAGACGGCCGAGCTGCTCGACGCGCTCGGCTGCGACGTGCGGGTCTTCGACCCGCTGCACGACGAGGCGCTGCCCGAGGGCACGTCGGGCCTGTACCTCGGCGGCGGCTTCCCCGAGGTGCACGCCGCCACCATCTCGGCCAACGAGCCGCTGCGGCACGCCATCGCCGACGCCGTCGCCGCGGGCGTGCCGACCGTCGCGGAGTGCGCCGGTCTGCTGTACCTGTGCCGCACGCTCGACGGCGCCCCGATGGTCGGCGCGCTGCCGGCGGACGCCGCCATGACCCCGCGGCTCACGCTCGGCTACCGCACCGCCGTCGCGCCCGAGGAGCACCTGCTCGCGCCGGCCGGGGGCCGGGTGACCGGTCACGAGTTCCACCGCACCCACGTGACCCCCGCCCACCTCGGCCCGGACGACGCGGCCTCGGGGCTCTCCGTCGCCTGGACGAGCGCGCACGGTCCGGCGGGGTTCGCGAGCCCGACGCTGCACGCCTCCTACCTGCACACCCACTGGGCCGGCCACCCCCGCATGGCCGCCCGCTTCGCCGCAGCCGTGACTCGCTGGTCGAGTAGTCCGGACGGCGAGCGCCAGCGAGCTCGAACGGACGTATCGAGACCACTCGGCAACGCATCCGTGCACGTGGACGTCCACGGATCCGTCGAGAGTGGTCTCGATACGCGGCGCCCGTTCGTACCTCACGGCGCCGCTACTCGACCAGCGAAGAGTCGTGCCGCCGACCCCCTCCGCCACCACGGCGACGTGGAGGCCACGGACGGCCTCGTCGACCTCGCCGTCAACGTGCACGACGGCCCCCGACCCCCGTGGCTCGACGACGCGCTGCGTGGCGCGCTCGAGCACGTCGGTCGCTACCCCGACGCGCGGGAGGCCGAGGCGGCCGTGGCGCACCGGCACACCCGACCCGTCGAGGAGGTGCTGGCCACCGCCGGCGCCGCCGAGGCCTTCACGCTGCTCGCACGGGCCCGACCCTGGCAGCACCCGGTCGTCGTGCACCCGCAGTTCACCGAGCCCGACGTGGCCCTGCGCCAGGCCGGGCACGAGCCGCGCCACGTGCTCCTGGGGCACGACTTCGCCCTCGAGCCCGACGCCGTCCCCGACACCGCTGACCTCGTGGTCGTCGGCAACCCGACCAACCCGACCGGCGTGCTGCACCCGGCGTGGGCGCTGCGTGCGCTCGTCCGTCCGGGACGCGTCGTGGTGGTCGACGAGGCGTTCATGGACGCCGTGCCCGGGGAGTCGGCCTCGCTCGCCGACGCACGCCTGCCGGGCGTGCTCGTGCTGCGCAGCCTGACGAAGCTCTGGAGCATCCCGGGCGTCCGCGCCGGCTACGCCCTGGGCGACGCCGACCTGGTCGCCGACCTGCGCGCCCAGCAGCCCCCGTGGTCGGTGTCGTCGCACGCCACCGCCGCGATCGTCGCCTGCACCTCCGACGACGCCCGCGCGGAGGCCGCCCGCCGTGCCTCGCAGGTCGCCCAGCACCGCGCCGTGCTCACCGACGGCCTCGACGCCCTCGGCGTGCGGCACCTGCCGTCCGCCGCGCCGTTCGTGCTGGCCGAGGTCGGCACGGGCGTGCACGGGGCGCTGCGCTCCGCCGGCTGGGCCGTGCGCCGCGCCGACACGTTCCCCGGTCTCGACGACCGCTGGGTGCGCGTCGCCGTCCGCGCGCCCGACGTCGCCCGACGCTTCCTCGCGGCCCTCGAGATCGCCCTGCAGGAGGCACGCCCGTGAGTCGTGTGCTCGTCGTGGGCGGTGGCCTGCGCGCCGCGGCGGCCGTCTCCGCGCACCTCGCGCAGGGCCACACCGTCACGGTGGTGGCCGAGGAGCTCGTCGCCACCCTCGAGGACCTCGCCGACCGGGGTCTGGTGTCCTGGCACGCCCGCGCCCTCGTCCTCGACGACGTGCTCGAGTCCGACGTGGTGGTCCGGCTGCCCGACGGCGAGGGCGCCCCCGCCGCCGGACCCACGTTTGTCCCTGGTCCGCAGCCGGGCGAGGTCGTGCTCGTCGGCGCCGGCCCGGGCGACCCCGACCTCATGACGGTCGGCGGCCAGCGCGCGCTCGCCCAGGCCGACGTCGTGGTCACCGACCGGCTCGTGCCCCTGGCGGCGCTCGACGCCGTCCGTGCCGACGCGCTCGTCATCGACGTCGCCAAGGTGCCCGGAGGCCGCTCCACGCCGCAGGAGACCATCAACGACCTGCTGGTCGAGCACGCCTTGGCGGGCCGTCGCGTCGTCCGGCTCAAGGGCGGCGACCCGTTCGTGTTCGGCCGTGGTGGCGAGGAGGCGCTGGCCTGCGCCGCCGCCGGCGTGCCCGTGCGCGTCCTGCCGGGCGTCACGTCCTCGGTCTCGGCGCCGGCCCTCGCCGGCATCCCCGTGACCCACCGCGGCACCACGCAGGGGTTCACGGTGGTCTCGGGCCACGTGCCGCCCGGCCACCCCGACTGCACCGTCGACTGGAAGGCGCTCGCCTCCACCGGCACGACCCTCGTCGTGCTCATGGGGGTGCGCACGCTGCCGGCGATCGCGGAGGCGCTCGTGCAGGGTGGTCTCGACCCCCGCACCCCCGCCGCGGTCGTGGCCGACGCGGGACTGCCGAGCCAGCGTCGCGTCGACGGGACCGTGGCCACCATCGCCGACGTCGTGGCCGAGAGCGGCATCGGCGCACCGGCCGTCACCGTGGTGGGGCACGTCGTGGACGTCCTGTCGTGATCCGCCTGTTCTGGATGCGTCACGGCGAGTCCACCTGGAACGTCGCCGGCCGCGAGCAGGGTCGGACGGCACACCCGCCGCTCACCGACCGGGGCCGCGCCCAGGTCGTCGCCGCCGCCGAGACGCTGACGCAGTCGGGCGTGACCGCCGTGGTGTGCTCGCCGCTGGTCCGGGCCCGCGAGAGCGCCGACCTCGTCGCCGCGCACCTGGGGCTCGACGTCGTGGAGGACCCGCTGCTCGTCGAGCGCGGCCTCGACGAGACGGTCGAGGACGTCCTGGGGCGGATCAGGACCTTCCTCGCCCGGCCGCCGCTCGACAGCACCGTCGTCGTCAGCCACGGCGACCTCATCGCCTACGCCCACGCCCTCCTGACGGGGTCGGCGCCGAGCCTGCCCGCGAACGCCGAGGTCCGGGTGACGGTGTCGTGACCCTCGACGCCTGGCGGCTCGCCGTCGGCACGCTCAGCGCGTGGCCGGTGCGGCCACCGCGCACCGTCGACCGCGACGTCGCCGGGCGGGCCATGCTGCTCGCGCCGTTGGCCGTGCTCCCGCTCGCCGTGGCGGCCACCCTGCTCGTGCTGGTCGCCGACGCCGCCGGTCTCGCACCGCTCGTGACGGGCCTGCTCGTCGTCGCGCTGCTCGCGCTCGGCACCCGCGCGTTCCACCTCGACGGCCTCGCCGACACCGCCGACGGCCTCACGTCGTCGTACGAGCGCGAGCGCACGCTCGCCGTCATGCGCTCCGGCGACGTCGGGCCGGCCGGGGCCGCGGCCCTCGTGCTCGTGCTCGGGCTGCAGGCCGCGGGCGTCGCGGCGCTCGCCGCCTCCGACGCGGCCCTCGTCGTCGGCGCGGCCGTGCTGCTGTCGCGGGGGACCCTCGCGCTCGCCTGCGCCCGGTCGGTGCCGGCCGGCGAGGGCTCCAGGCTCGGCGCCACGGTCGCGGGCACCGTGCCGGTGGTCGCCGCCGTGGCCGCCCTCCTGGTCTGGACCGCTCTGCTCGTGGGCAGCGGCCTGCTCGTCGACGTGCCGTGGTGGCGCACCCTCGTCGCCGCCGGCGTCGCCGTGGTCGTCCTGGCGCTGCTCCTGCTGCGGGCCCGGCGCCGGCTCGGCGGGGTCACCGGCGACGTGCTCGGTGCCGGGGTGGAGCTGACGCTCGCGGCGGTCCTGGTGGTGCTGTCGTGACGGCACCGAGCGCGAGGGCCGCCGGACTCGTCCTGGGCTTCGCCGCCGACCGTCTCCTCGGCGACCCGCAACGACTCCACCCGGTCGCCGGGTTCGGTCGCGCGGCAGCCGCCCTCGAACGTCGCACCTACGCCGACCGACGACCCGCGGGCGTCGTCCACGTCGGCCTGCTCGTCGGCGGCAGCGCGCTGGCGGGCGTCGTCGCGCAGGCCACGGCGAGGCGTCGCGGGCCGCTGACCGAGACGCTCGTGGTGGCCGGCTGCACCTGGGCCGTGCTCGGCGGCCGCTCCCTGGAGCGCGAGGCGCTCGCCGTGCACGACCACCTCGTCGCCGACGACCTGCCGGCCGCCCGCCGGCGCGTCACGCACCTCGTCGGCCGCGACCCCAGCGTCCTCGACGCCGGCGGCGTCGCACGCGCCACCGTCGAGTCGGTGGCCGAGAACACCTCCGACGCGGTCGTCGCACCGCTCGTGGCCGGCGCCGTCGCCGGCGTGCCGGGCCTGCTCGCCTACCGCGCCGCGAACACGCTCGACGCCATGGTCGGGCACCGCACGCCGCGTCTCGAGCGGTTCGGGTGGGCCGCCGCCCGCCTCGACGACCTGCTCAACCTCGTGCCCGCCCGGTTGTCCGCCGCGCTCGCCGCCAGCGCCGCGCCGCTCGTCGGCGGCAGCCCCGCGGCAGCCGTCCGCGCCTGGGCGCGCGACGCCCGGCACCACCCCAGCCCCAACGCGGGCCCCGTCGAGGCGGCGTTCGCGGGGGCCCTCGGCGTGCAGCTGGGCGGCGTCAACGTCTACTTCGGCCGCACCGAGGACCGGCACACGCTGGGCGACGGACGCGCCGTCGCACCCGCCGACGTCGCCCGCGCCACGCGGCTCGCGCTGCTGGTCGACGTCGGGGCGCTGCTCAGCTGCGTGCTCGTGCCCAGGCTGCTGCGTCGTCGACGTCGCTGACCGTCTCGACGCCCTCGGGCGGAGCCGGCCGACGCACGACCACCACGGCGGCACCGCGCTCCGCGGCCACGTCGAGCTTCGCCACGGTGTGCTCACCGCCGGAGTCCTTCGTCACGACCACGTCGACGTCGTGCTCCGCGAGCAGCGAGCGCTCCGACGCGAGGTCGTAGGGCCCGCGGCTCTGCAGCAGCGTCCAGGCCGGCGGCAGCGGCACCTCGGGCTCGTCGACCACCCGCACCAGCGCGGGCACGTCGCGCAGCGGCTCGACGAACGGGGCGAGCCCCTGCCGCCCGATGCTCAGGAACGGCCGGCGCCCCAGCCTCGCGGTCGCCGCGGCGGCCTCCTCGTGCGAGTCGACCCAGTGCCAGCCGTCGGCGTCCGGTCGGGTCGCCCAGCCCGGACGCTCGAGCCGCAGCAGCGGCACGCCCTCGGCCGCGCAGGCCAGCGCGGCGTTGCGCGAGATGCCCGCCGCGAACGGGTGCGTCGCGTCGACCACCGCGCTCACGCCCTCGTCGCGCAGGTAGGCCCGCAGGCCGTCGACGCCGCCGAAGCCGCCGATGCGGGTCTCGCCCACAGGCATCCGCGGCCGGGCGACGCGACCGGCCAGCGACGACGTGAACCGCAGCCCCTCGAGCGAGCGCGCGAGCGCACGGGCCTCGGCCGTGCCGCCCAGCAGCAGCATCATGCGACGCTCCCCGCTCCCGGGGGCAGCAGCGGCAGGTCGGCGGGTGCGCCGTCGCGGGCGAGCGTCCAGAGCGCGTCGACGTCGAGGTGCTCCTCCACGAGGTCGCCCAGCCGGTCGAGCCGTGCCTCGCGCAGCGCCCCGAAGGACACGTCGGAGTCGGGCAGGGTCGTGCCCGCGGCAGCCGCCACCTCCGCGAGGAACGCGTGCCGGAACGCGTCGCCCTCGAGGCTGCCGTGCCACATCGTGCCCATCACCGCGCCGCGTCGCGCGCCGGCCAGGAACTCCTCGTCGGCACCCCGCGTGATCCGGCCGTGGTGGATCTCGTAGCCCGACGTCGTCGCGCCCAGCGCCTCGCCGACGGGGAGCCGGAGCACCTTCTCCGTGCCGAACGTCGTCTCGACGTCGAGCAGCCCGAGACCCTCGACGCTGCGCGGCGTCGACGCCTCGACCGCGTCAGGGTCGTGCACCTGCCGGCCGAGCATCTGGAACCCGCCGCAGATCCCCAGCACCGGGCGCCCGGCCCGCGCGTGCGCGACGACGGCGCGGTCCAGGCCCCGGGACCGCAGCCACGCCAGGTCGTCGATGGTGGCCCGGGTGCCCGGCAGCACCACCAGGTCGGCGTCGGCGACGTCGCGCGGGTCGGACACGAACACCACGTCGACCCCGGGCTCCACGCCGAGGGCGTCGACGTCGGTGAAGTTGCTGATCCGGGGCAGTCGCACCACCGCGACCCGCAGGGCCCCCGCGGTGCCGGAGCGCCTCCCCTCCAGGTCGAGCGCGTCCTCGGAGTCGAGCCACAGCGTCGGGTCCCACGGGAGCACCCCCAGGAACGGCCGACCGGTGAGCTCCGTCAGCCGGCCGAGGCCCGGCTCCAGCAGCGAGACCTCCCCGCGGAACTTGTTGACCACGAACCCCGCCACGAGCGCCTGGTCGGCCGCGTCGAGCAGGGCCACCGTTCCGTGCAGCGCGGCGAACAGCCCGCCGCGGTCGATGTCGCCCACCACGACCACCGGCATCCGCGCGTGCTGCGCGAGCCCGAGGTTCACGTAGTCCGACGCGCGCAGGTTGATCTCGGTCGGCGAACCGGCACCCTCGGCCACGACCACGTCGTGCCGCGCGGCCAGGTCGTCGAACGCCGCGTGGGCCGCCTGCGCGAGGTGGCGCCGCCCCTCGACGAAGTCCGTCGCGTCCACGACCCCGCCGGGCCGACCCATGACCACGGCATGGCTGCGCCGGTCGCTGCCCGGCTTCAGGAGCACCGGGTTCATCGCCACCTCCGGGGTGGCGCGGGCCGCGAGCGCCTGCACCCACTGGGCCCGGCCGATCTCACCGAAGCCGGCGTCGGCGTCGTGCCCCAGCGGGACGACCATCGAGTTGTTCGACATGTTCTGCGCCTTGTAGGGCGCGACCCGGAGGCCGCGGCGCGCGAACGCCCGGCAGATCCCCGTGGTGACCACGCTCTTGCCGGCGTCGGAGGTGGTGCCGGCGACCAGCAGCCCAGGTGTGCGCATCGGGGCCAGCGTAGGCGGTGCCCGCTGGTTCCCATCAACTGATGGGAACCAGCAGCTCACCATGGTTCCCTCCGCTCCCCATCGGGATCATCCGCAGGTGAGCGAGGGAGAACCATGGTGAGTGGACGGCGCGGGCCGCAGACTGTCCCCATGCGTGCCGTCGTCTGCCACGAGCAGGACCTCCAGGTGACCGAGCTGCCCGATCCCGTGCCCGGCCCCGGCCAGGTGCTCCTGAGGGTGCTGCGCACCGGCATCTGCGGGTCCGACCTGCACGCCCGCGTGCACAGCGACGCCACCGCCGACATGGCTGCCGAGGTCGGCTACGACCACTTCATGCGGTCCGGCTCGCGCGTCGTCCTCGGCCACGAATTCGTCGGCGAGGTCGTGTCCTACGGTCCGCGCACGCGCGGTCGGTGGAAGCCGGGCACCCGCGTCGTGTCGATGCCGCTGCTCGAGACCGACGACGGGCTGCACATGACCGGCCTGTCGCCGCACGCGCCCGGCGGCTACGCCGAGCTGATGGTCGTCTCGGAGGCGGTCACGTTCGAGGTGCCCGACGGCGTCGACGTCGAGCACGCCGCCACCACCGAGCCGCTCGCCGTCGCCTGGCACGCCGTGCGCAAGGGTCGGGTGGGCCGCAAGGACGTCGCCGTCGTCGTCGGCTGCGGACCGATCGGCCTCGCCGTCGTCCTCATGCTGAAGGCGCACGGCGTGCGGACCGTGGTGGCCAGCGACTACTCCCCAGGCCGACGCGCGCTGGCCGAGCGGTGCGGCGCCGACGTCGTCGTCGACCCGGCGGTCGAGTCCCCGTGGGACCGCTTCGCCGACGACTCGCGCTACCTGACGACCGCGCCCGACCTCATGCAGCTCGGGATGAGCACCATGAAGCGGCTGCGGGCCGTCCCGTTCCTGCCGTGGCCACGGGTGTTCCAGGCGGCCGAGAAGCTGGGCGCGCTCCCGACCGGCCCGGTCGTCTTCGAGTGCGTGGGCGTGCCCGGCATCATCGAGCAGGTCGTCACCGCAGCTCCGCTGCAGTCGCGCATCGTCGTGGTCGGGGTGTGCATGGAGCCCGACACGTTCCGCCCCTCGATGGCGATCAACAAGGAGGTCGAGCTGCGCTTCGCATTCTGCTACGACCCGGCCGAGTTCCACGCCACGCTGCAGATGATCGCCGACGGCACGGTCGACCCCTCGCCGCTGCTCACCGGCACCGTGGGCCTCGACGAGGTCGCCGACGCGTTCGCCTGGCTCGCCGACCCCGAGCAGCACGCCAAGATCCTGGTCGACCCGAGCCGCTGACAGCGCTGCGGCCCCACGATTCCCAGGGCGGCATGGGAATCGTGGGACCGCAGTCGTCAGGGCGCGTCGGTGGGGCGGGGGAGCGTGAACGGGACGCTGGGCGGCGCCCACTCCTCCTTGCCGAGCCGGGTCATCGGAGCCAGCCGGTCGAACTCGGGGTGGCCGTCGACGAGCACGTGGTCGGCGACGCTGAACAGCAGCACCTCGGCGAGCACGAGGGTGGAGTCGCCGAGCTCCGTGGTCGAGTGCAGCCGGCACTCGATCGACGCGGGGGAGTCGACGACGCGCCGCGGCGCGACCAGCTCGCTCGGCTCGGTGGCCAGCCCCAGTGCCTCGGCCTCGTCGACGCCGTGCTCGTACGGCGCGCTCGACCCGTTGACGGCGTCGGTGAGCGGCTGCGTCGCCAGGTTCACGACCAGCTCGCCGGTCTCGCGCACGTTGCGCAGCGTGTCCTTCTCGCCCACCGACGTGAACGAGAGGATCGGCGGGTTCGCGCACGCGACCGTGAAGAACGAGTGCGGTGCCAGGTTGCCCCGGCCCTGCGCGTCGACCGTGCTGATCCAGGCGATGGGTCGGGGGACGACGAGGGCGGTCATCAGCCGGTACGGCTCGACCCCCTCGTCGCCCACGACGAGCCTGGTGCGCAGGCTCACGGCGCGAGGGTGGCGACGTCGATGACGGCGCGGTAGCGGACGTCGCCGTCGACGACCTTGTCGTAGTACTCGTCGACCTGGTCGGCCGAGATGACCTCGACGGTGGCGGTGATGTCGTGCTCGGCGCAGAAGTCGAGCATCTCCTGCGTCTGCGGCAGACCGCCGACCATCGAGCCCTCGACCGCGCGACGCATGGTGAGCAGCGAGAACGCGCCGACCTCGAGCGCGTCGCTCGGGGCGCCGAGGTTGATCATCCGGCCGCCACGGTCGAGCAGGCCGAGGTACTCATCGAGCGGCACGGAGGCGCCGACGGTGTTGAGGATGATGTCGAAGGAGCCGCGCAGCTTCTTCAGCGCACCCTTCTCCTCGGTGGCGACGTACTCCGACGCGCCGAACGCGAGGCCGTCCTCCTTCTTGGCGTCGGTGCGGCTCAGCACGGTGACCTTCGCGCCGAGCGCGGCAGCGATCTTGACGGCCACGTGGCCGAGCCCGCCCATGCCGATGACGCCGACGCGCGAGCCCTCGGTGACGCCGTGGCGCACCAGCGGGGCGTACGTCGTGATGCCGGCGCACAGCAGCGGCGTCGTGCCGGCGAGGTCGACGCCGTCGGGCACCTTCACCGCGAAGTGGTCGCGGACGACGACCTGCTCGCTGTAGCCGCCGTAGGTCACCTCGCCGTCGTAGGTCTTGGCGGAGTAGGTCTGCACGACGCCCTGGTCGCAGAACTGCTCCTCGCCGTCCTTGCAGGCGTCGCACTCCAGGCAGGAGTCGACGAAGCAGCCGACGCCCACCGTGTCGCCGACGGCGTGCGTGGTGACGTCGGACCCGACCTCCTCGACCGAGCCGATGATCTCGTGACCGGGCGTCATCGGGAAGATCCCGGCGCCCCACTCGTCGCGCGCCTGGTGGATGTCGGAGTGGCAGATCCCGGCGTACTTGATCTTGATGCGCACGTCGTTCGGCTTCAGGTCACGTCGCTCGAGGTCGACGGTCTCGAACGGCTTGCCGGCGTCGGGGACGGACAGGGCGGAGACGGTGGTAGTCATGTCGTCCACGGTAGGCACGCCCCCCGACCCCCGCAGCGCGAGCGACCAGCATCACGGCCGGATTCCTCGCCCAGCGGAACGTGCCGCTGGTCGAGTGCCTCCACGAGCGCTAGCGAGGGGAGGTGTATCGAGACCACTCTGGGC
>NZ_LUNH01000059.1:0-22951 GCF_001628525.1 Aeromicrobium sp. REDSEA-S38_B2
CGCTAGGTCCGTCCGTAGGTGCGTGGAGGGTCGAGAACCCCTCAAGAACACCTCAGGACGAGGTCGCGCGCACTAGGCTGCGCGGGTGCCCCACCGTCACAAGGTCCGCGAGATCGCGCAGCAGAGCGGGCTGAGCGAGGCCACGGTCGACCGCGTGCTGCACGGCCGCCCGGGCGTGCGCGCGGCCACCGTGGCCGAGGTGGAGCGCGCCGTCGAGGAGCTCGACCGGCAGGCGTCCCAGCTGCGGCTCGTCGGACGCACGTTCCTGCTCGACCTCGTCATGCAGGCGCCCGTCCGGTTCAGCACGGCGGTCCGCGCCGCGCTGGAGGCCGAGCTGCCGTCGCTGCGGCCCGCGGTCGTGCGCTCGCGGTTCCACCTGCGCGAGGAGGCCGGCGTCGCCGCCATGGTCGCGACCCTGCGCGACGTACGACGTCGGCGTTCCCACGGCGTCGTGCTGAAGGCGCCCGACCATCCCGACGTCGCGGCCGAGGTGGCGGCCCTGGCCGACGCGGGCGTCCCCGTGGTCACGCTGGTCACCGACGTGCCGCGCAGCCGCCGGCTGGCGTACGTCGGCATCGACAACGACGCCGCCGGGCGCACGGCCGCCTACCTGGTCGCGCAGGGCGCGCCGGCGTCGGGCGCGGTCCTCGTGACGCTGAGCCGCAGCGACTTCCGGGGCGAGGAGCAGCGGGTGTCGGCCTTCGTCGACGCGCTGCACGACCTCTCCCCCGCCCGTCGCGTCGTCGACCTGACGGACACCGACGGCCTCGACCCGACCACGGGCGCCGGTGTGCGGGCGGCGCTGGCCGACCACCCCGACGTCGATGCCGTCTACTCGGTGGGCGGCGGCAACCGTGCGACGCTCGAGGCGTTCGCCGACGCCGGGCGCGCGCCGCGGGTCTTCGTCGCGCACGACCTCGACGCCGACAACACCGAGCTGCTGCGGACGCGCCGCGTCCACTACGCCCTGCACCACGACCTGCGCGCCGACACCCGACGCGCCTGCCGCCTCCTCCTGCAGCACCACGGCGCCCTCCCCGGCGCGCCGACGTCGGTGCCGTCGCAGGTCCAGGTCGTGACGCCGTTCAACCTCCCCCGTGCCTTCACCACCCCCTGACCACGCCCAGCCCCATTGAGCGTGACCAGCCCCACTGAGCGTGACCAGCCCCACTGAGCGTGACGTTTGCGGGGCGAATCCGGTCGATCCGCCCCGCAAACGTCACGCTCAGCGGGGGTGGGGCGGGCGCGAGGGGTGAGGGTCAGACGGTGAAGGCCTCGCGGAAGGCGTCCATCGCGCGGCGGCTGCCGTCGACGGAGGGGTCGCTCGCCCACGCCTCCATCGCCACGACGCCGGTGTAGCCGGCGTCGGCGAGTGCCTGCGCCACGAACGACCAGCGCACCTCGCCGGTGCCGGGCTCGCAGCGTCCGGGGACGTCGGCCACCTGCACCTCCCCCGTGAACGGGACGGCCTCGCGCACGAGATCGACGAGGTTCCCCTCGCCGATCTGCGCGTGGTACAGGTCGAGGTTCATCCGCAGGTGCGGGCTGTCGACCGCGCGCACGAGGGCGAGCGTGTCGGCGGCCCTCGCGAACGGCGTGCCGGGGTGGTCGACCGCCGTGTTGAGGTTCTCCAGCACGTAGGTGACGTCGTGCCGCTCGGCCAGCTCGGCCACCCGCTCGAGCGTGCGCACCGCTGCCACCCAGTCCTCCCCGGTCGTGACCTCGACGGGCCGCACCGGGAGGCCGCCCTCCCCCAGGCCCGTGCCGTGGATGTTGAGCGACGGGCAGCCGATCGCCTGCGCGAACGGGATCGACTCCTCGGCCGTCCGCAGCAGGTCGTCGGCACCGCCGGGCGTCGTCAGGTCGCCCGTGACGTAGCCGGTCATCGACGTGAACGACGCGCCGGTCGCACGCAGCGCCTCGGCGTCCTTCTGCGTCCAGTCCCAGATCTCGACCGCGAAGCCGGCGTCGTGGATGTGCTGGACCCGCTCGAGGTGTGGCAGCTCGGTGAGGACCATCTCCGAGCAGATCGCGAGGGTGAAGCTCATGTCATGCCTCCTGGAGGACGCTGGTGGCGACGGCCGCGCGGCCGCCGGTGGTCATGGAGTCGATGCACGCCTGCGCGACGGCGAAGGCGGCGAACGCCTCGTCGGCACCGACCGCCGGCGGGCGTCCCTCGCGGACGGCCGCGCACAGCTCGGCGAGCTCGGCCGCGTAGGCGTCGCGCAGCAGCTCCGTGTCGCTGTGCGCCGTGCTCGCGGTGCGACCGCCCTGCCCGTGCACGCGCAACGACGACGACGCACCCTCGCCCATCGTGACCATGCCCTCGCTCCCGAGCACCTCCCCGCGGACGTCGTATCCGTACACGGCGGCGAAGCTCGCCTCCGCCGTGCCGAGGGCGCCGTTGGAGTACCGCACGACCACGGTGGCGTGGTCGAGCAGCGTCGCGTGGCCGGGGAACAGCAGCGAGTCGGCCGTGGCCACGACGTCGACCGCGTGCGCCCCGGGGTTCAGGAAGTTGAGCGTGTCGAAGTCGTGGATCAGCGTCTGCGTGAAGATCGTCCACGGCGGGACGACGTCCGGGTCGGACGGGCCGCGACCAGGATCGCGGGTCAGCGAGCGCAGCTGTCGCACCTCGCCGAGCGTCCCGCTCTCGACGAGGTCGCGCGCCTGCGCGAACTCGCGGGCGAAGCGGCGGTTGAAGCCGACCTGGAACACCACGCCGGCCGCGGTAGCGGCCCGGCGTGCCTCGTCGATCTCGACGAGCGACATGCCGGCCGGCTTCTCGCAGAAGACGTGCTTGCCCGCGTCGGCGGCAGCCACGACGAGGTCGCGGTGGGCGACCGACGAGGCAGCCACGACGACCGCGTCGACGTCGGCGGCACCGAGCACGGCGTCGACCTCGGTCTCGGCACGCGCACCGAGGGGCGTGGCGACCGCGGTGGCGGCTCCGGGGCGGGGGTCGACGACGGCGACCAGGTGCGCGTCGGGCACGCGGCGCGCGAGCGTCTCGGCGTGGGCCGCGCCGATGCGACCGGCGCCGACGAGCGCGACGCGGACGGGGGTGGAGGTCATGGTGGTCCTTCGGACAGGGATGCGGGGGTCGATGGTGCGGTACGTCGCGCCGCGACACTTCTCGCTGCGTCGCCTCTGCTGGGACACGTCCGGCACGACTAGAACGTTCTAGTAGAACGTTCTAGGGAAGGGTAGGGTGTGACCACGTCCAGCGTCAACGGGTAGCCCGCCCCGCACGCTCGACGTCCGGACGACAGGAGCAGCGATGGCGCGTACGACCCTCGCCGACGTGGCGCGCGAGGCGGGTGTCTCGGTGGCACTTGTCTCGATCGTCATGCGCGACGCCCCCGGTGCCAGCGACGTCACCCGCGCCCGCGTCCGCGACGTCGCGGACCGTCTCGGCTACGTGCCCGACCAACGTGCCCGCCTCCTGCGCAGCGCCGACACGCGGTTGCTCGGTGTCACGTTCGACCTGCACCAGCCGTTCCACGGCGATCTCGTCGAGCACCTGTACGCCGCCGCCGCCGAGCACGGCTACGACGTCGCGATCAGCGCCGTGGCGCCCTCGCGCGACGAACGGTCGGCCGTGCAGGCGCTGCGCCGCGAGCGCTGCGACGCGCTGGTCCTCCTCGGTCCCGACCTCTCCACCGACGACCTCGCGGCGCTCGGCACCGACCTGCCGACCCTCGTCGTCGCACGGCGCAGCGGCACCCCCGAGGTCGCGGCCGTGCGGGGGGACGACGAGCTGGGGGTGGGCCTGGCGGTCGACCACCTCGTGTCGCTCGGTCACGTCCGGCTGGCGCACGTCGACGGCGGCTCGGCGCCCGGCGCCGAGGAGCGTCGTCGCGGCTTCGTCGAGGCGGCTCGACGTCACGGCCTCGACCCGTGGGTGCTGGCGGGCGGCGCGACCGAGCGCGACGGCGTCCGGGCCACCGCCACCCTGCTCGAGGCGAGCACGCCACCCACGGGTGTGGTCGCCTTCAACGACCACTGCGCGTCGGGCGTCCTCGACGCACTGCTGCGCGCTCGTCGCGACGTGCCTCGTCAGGTCTCGGTCACGGGGTACGACGACTCGCGCCTGGCGGTCGCTCGGCAGGACCTCATGACCACCGTGTCGCAGAGCGCACGGGAGATGGCCGAGCGGGCCGTGGCGGGAGCACTCGGACTCCTCGCCGGCGAGCCCGCCCGGGACGTGGTGCTGACGCCGGAGCTCGTGGTGCGCAGCACCACCGGTCCGGCGCCAGCCTGAGGCTCAGGCGTAGAGCGACGGACGCTCCGGCACCACGACGTCGCGCTTCTGCCCCGAGCGCAGCGCGTCGACGCCGGCCGCGGCCACGACGTTGGCCACGTAGCCGTCCCACGCGCTCGCGCCGACGACCTCGCCACGCAGCGACGCGTCGGCCCAGGCGGCCAGCTCGATCCGGTAGGAGTCGGCGAAGTGCTCCACGAAGTCGCTGCCGATCGCCGAGCCGCCCTGGCCCGAGACGCGGCGCAGCACGGGGTGGCGGGGCTCGAGCGACGCGGACCCGCCCGTGCCGACGACCTCGACGCGCACGTCGTAGCCGTACGCCGCGTTCACGAAGACCTCGGCGGTGGCCATCTGGCCGCCGTCGGTCCACAGCGTCGCGACCTGCGGGTCGCGGAACCCGTCGACGACCGGCGACTCGACGCGGATCGCGACGATCTCGCCGTCGAGCAGCCAGCGGAAGGTGTCGAGCTCGTGGATCATCGAGCCGGTCACGAGCGTGGCGTCGTCGGTGCTGGTGCTGTTCGAGGCGTTGCGGTGGATGCCGTGCAGCAGGCGCACGTCGCCCAGCGAGCCGTCGGTGATCGCGGCCTTCAGGTCGACGAAGCCGGGGTCGAAGCGGCGGTTGAAGCCCACCTGGACGAACCGCCGGCCCGCGGCGGCCTCGGCGTCGACCACGCGACGCGCGTCGTCCGCAGTCACGGCCAACGGCTTCTCGCAGAGCACGTGCTTGCCGGCCTCGATGCCGGCGACCGCGAGGTCGGCGTGCGTGAAGTCGGGCGAGGCGACGACGAACGCGTCGACGTCGGCCACGAGCGCCTCGGCGCTGTCGGCGGCCTCGGCGCCGACGCCGTGGGCCACCTGCTTGGCGCGCTCGGTGTCCATGTCGAAGACGCGCACGACCTCGGCGCCGGGCACCGACGTGGCGAGCGTGCGCGCGTGCGCCGCTCCCATCGCGCCGGCGCCGACGACGCCCACGCGCCGCCTGGTGTTGCTCACAGTCGTACCCACTTCTTCTCGTCGCTGGAGGTGATCATGGCGTCGACGACCCGCGCCGCCGACAGGGCGTCGTGGACGGTCGCGCCGACGGGCTTGCCGGTCGCGATCGACTCCACGAGCCGGCGGGCCTCCACGACCTTGAGGTCGTCGAAGCCCATGGGATTGTTGGCGCCGGGCTGGAAGACGCCCAGCTCGCCGTCGCCGGGAGTGGCGTAGCGCGTCGTGGAGAACGCGTTGAGGTAGGCGCCGTCGGCGCCCCGCGTGCTCACCTGGAGCTCGTTCATGCGGCGGAAGTCCCACGACAGCGAGCCCTCGGTGCCGTGCACCTCCAGGCCGTACCGGTTCTGCTCGCCCACGGCCACGCGGCTCGACTCGAGCACGGCGCGCGAGCCGTCGGCGAGGCGCAGGAGCGCGCTGACGTAGTCCTCGTTCTCGACGTCGCCCAGCTCCCCCGCGCCCTTCTCGTAGTGCATCGCACCGGCGACGGCCTCGCGACGCTGCGCGATGAACGTGGCGCGGTCGACGACGAGCTCCTCGACGTCGGCCACCACGTGGCGCAGCAGGTCGGCGGCGTGGCTCACCAGGTCGCCGAGCACGCCCGTGCCCGACGTCGCCGTGCGGAAGCGCCACGAGAGCGCGGCGTCCGGGTCGGCCGAGTAGTCCGCCAGGAAGCGCACGGTGGAGTGCTCGACGCGACCGATGCGGCCCGACGCGACGAGCTCCTTCGCGAGCTCGACCGCGGGCACGTTGCGGTAGTTGAAGCCGGCGGCGGCCTGCACGCCGGCCGCCTCGACGGCGGCGACGATCTCGGCCGTCTCAAAGGCGTCGCGTCCTGCGGGCTTCTCGACCCACAGGTGCTTGCCCGCCTGGGCCGCGGCCACCGCGACGTCGCGGTGGATGAAGTTCGGACCGGTCACGCACACGACGTCGACGTCGTCGCGCGTGACGAGCGACTGCCAGTCGGTGTGCACGTGCTCGAAGCCGAGCGCGTCCACCGCCCGCCGGGTCCGCTCGTCGTCGACGGGCTCGGCCACGGCGACGAGCCGCGGCCGCAGCGGGGCGTCCGGGTAGTGGTGCAGCAGGCGCGTCATCGCCCGCGCGTGCACCTGGCCCATCCAGCCCAGCCCGACCACGCCGACGCGCAGCTCCGGGCGCCGCGTGGTCTCCTGCGTCACGCCCCCACCTCGTCCTTCAGCTGCTGCGCCACGGCCGAGTCGGTGCCCATAGTGCGCTCCAGCTCGTGCGCCAGCGACTCCAGCTCGGCGCCGCCGGCCATCATCGACGTCAGGTCGTCGAGCGTCATCTCGCTCTTCGGGAAGTCGCCCATGCTCTTGCCGCGACGCAGCAGCATGAAGCGGTCGCCGACCGGGTAGGCGTGGTGCGGGTTGTGCGTGATGAACACGACGCCGAGGCCACGCTCGCGGGCCTTCGCGATGTACTTGAGCACGACGCCCGACTGCTTGACGCCGAGCGCGGCGGTCGGCTCGTCGAGGATCAGCACCCGTGCGCCGAAGTAGACGGCGCGCGCGATCGCGACGCACTGGCGCTCACCACCGGACAGCGTGCCGATGGGCTGGTCGACGTCGCGCAGGTCGATCCCCATGGCGGCCAGCTCGGCCTTCGTCGTGCGCTTCATGAAGTCGACGTCCATGTGCTTGAACGGGCCGAACCCCTTGCTCGGCTCCGAGCCGAGGAAGAAGTTGCGCCAGACCGGCATGAGCGGGACGACCGCGAGGTCCTGGTAGACCGTCGCGATGCCCGCGTCGAGCGCCTCGCGGGGGTTGGAGAACGTCGTCGCCTTGCCATCGACCCGCAGCTCTCCGTCGGTGTGCTCGTGCGCACCGGCGAGGATCTTGATGAAGGTCGACTTGCCGGCGCCGTTGTCGCCGAGGACGCAGGTGACCTCGCCGGCCTTCACCGAGGTGGTGACGTCGGACAGCGCGATGATGCTGCCGTACCGCTTGCCGATGTCGACGACCTCGATGAGGGGGGTGCCGGGCGCGGCGCCCTCCTGGCCGGTCGTGGTGTGCTTCGGGGTGTCGTTCGTCATCGTGACGTCTCCGCTCGGGTCCGGACCCAGTTGTTGAGGAGCACGGCGGCCAGCAGCATGGCGCCGAGGAAGGTGCGCAGCCAGTTGGTGTCCCACTGCGCGAAGGTGATGCCCTGGAAGGTCATGCCGTAGATCAGCGCGCCCAGGGCCGCACCGATCGCCGAGCCGTAGCCGCCAGTGAGGAGGCAGCCGCCGACCACGGCGCAGATGATGTAGATGAACTCCTGGCCGACGCCGGTGTTCGCCTGCACCGTGGAGGTGCGGAACAGCGAGATCATGCCGACGAGCCAGCCGGCCGCGGCCGTCGTCATGAAGAGCCCGATCTTGGTCTTGAGCACCGGCACACCGACCTGGCGCGCGGACTGCTGGGCGCCGCCGACCGCGAAGATCCAGTTGCCGGCCTTGGTGCGCAGCAGGACCCAGGTGGCGATCGCGGTGACCGCGAGCCACCACAGCACCGAGACGTAGAACGTGCCGCCCGCGATCGTGAACGACGCGCCGAAGACCGGCTGGATGCTGTCGTAGAAGGGCACGTCGGTCATGCCCTGGATGGTCACCTGGCCGATGATCAGCTTCGTCACCGCGAGGTCGATGCCCTGCAGGATGAAGAACGTGCCGAGCGTGATGATGAAGCTCGGCAGGCCGGTGCGCATGACCATGTAGCCGTTGAAGGCGCCCACGGCGAGCGCGAGGAGGAGCGCGATGAGCACCGCGGCCCAGATGTTGAGTCCGTAGTTCGTGGTCAGGATGCCGACCACGAGGGCGGTGAAGCCGGTCATGACGCCGGCGGAGAGGTCGAACTCGCCGCCGATCATGAGCAGGGCCACCGCGACGGCCATGATGCCGAAGGTCGAGGCGGACTCCAGCCACACGCCGGCACCGGCCGTGGTGAGGAAGCGGTCGCTGTTGAGCGAGAAGAAGATCATGACGGCGATGGCCGCGACGGCGGCGCCCATCTCCGGGCGGGTCAGGAGACGCGACACCGTCGACGTGGTCGCCAGTCTCTCGTCTGGTGCTGCCGTGGCTGTCGTCATGACAGCTCCTTTCGTGGGGCCCGGCGGGGGCCGAGCGGGATCGTACGGGTGGGGCGGTGCGCGGGGTGCTGGTCGGCGGGCGGGGCCGCCGGGGTGGGACGGGGACGATCCCCCGGATCGTCCCCGTCCCCCGGGGTCAGCGCGTGCCCTGCGAGGCGAACTTCGCCACGTCGGCCGCGTTGTCCTTCGTGACGAACGCGGGGCCGGAGTTGATCGGCTGGCCACCGCCCACGTCGTTGCCGTTGATCGACTTCAGGTACAGCGTCGTGACGCCGAGGAAGCCCTGGACGTAGGGCTGCTGGTCGACGGCGAACAGGATGCTGCCGGCCTCGATGTCCTTCACGACGTCCTCGGAGAGGTCGAAGGTGGCGACCTTGGCGTCCGAGCCGGACTCGTCCACGGCGCCGACGGCGTCGATCGCGTACTGGCCGCCGAGCGTCAGCACGGCGTCGATGCTGTCGTCGGACTGCAGCTTGGACTTGATGGTCGCCTTGACCTCGGCGTCGTTCGTGCCGTCGACCTGGATGTTGGTCATCTTCCCACCGAAGGTCGACGCGGCAGCCTTGCAGCGCTCCTCCAGACCGACGTTGCCGGCCTCCTGGATGACGCAGATGCCGTTCTTCAGACCGGCCTCCTTGAGCTTCTCGCCGACGGCCTCGCCGGCGATCGTCTCGGACTGGCCGATGTGCGTGATCGCGCCGAACTCCTTGAAGCGGTCGACACCGGAGTTGATCGTCACGACGGGGATGCCCGCGGCGACGGCCTTCTTGATGCTCGACTCGAGGCCGTCGGGGTTGGCCATCGAGACGACGATGCCGTTGACCTTCTGCGCGACGGCGTTGTCGATCAGCTGCGACTGCTTGGCCGGGTCGGGGTCGGCGTTGTAGTCGACCTTGACGCCGTAGTCGTCACCGGCGCGCTCGGCACCGGACTTGACGCGGTCCCAGAACGCGTCGCCGGGTCCGGAGTGCGTGATGACCGCGTAGGTGAGGTCCTTCGTGTCGCTGGACGCTCCGGTGTCCTCCTTGCCGGTGCCCGAGCAGGCGGCGAGCAGCGATCCGGCGAGGATCACCGCGCCGATGACCTTGAGCTTCTTCATGGTGGGGGTTTCCTTCTCTTTCTGGGCCCGGCGTCAGTGAGCCGTCGGGAAATGGAGGGCGGCGAGGGACTCCTCGCTCACGTGCGGCCACCGGGCGGTGACCACCTTCGCGCGGGTGTAGAAGCGGATGCCCTCGGGACCGTGGACGTGGTGGTCACCGAAGAGCGAGTCCTTCCAGCCTCCGAAGGAGTGGAAGGCCATGGGCACGGGGACGGGGACGTTGATCCCGATCATGCCCACCTGCACCCGACGCTGGAACGTCCGGGCCACCTCTCCCGAGGAGGTGAACACCGCCGTCCCGTTGCCGTAGGGGTTGCTGTTGATGAGGTCGAGCGCCTCGTCGAGGCTGTCGACCCGCAGGACCGCGAGGACGGGTCCGAAGATCTCGTCGGTGTAGACGCTCATGTCGGTCGTGACGTGGTCGATGAGCGTCGGGCCGACGAAGAAGCCCTCCTCGTGGTCCTCGACGACGAGGTCGCGGCCGTCGACGACGACCTTCGCTCCGGCGGACTCGCCCTGCCCGATGTAGTCGACGATGCGGTCGCGCGACGCCTTGGTCACGACGGGACCCATGCCGGCGTCGGGGTCGGTGCCGACGCCCACCTTGATCTCGTGGGTGCGCTCGCGGATCTTGTCGACGAGGGTGTCGGCGGCCGGTCCGACGGCGACGACGGCCGAGATGGCCATGCAGCGCTGGCCTGCCGAGCCGTAGCCGGCGGCGACGATGTGGTCGGCGGCGAAGTCGAGGTCGGCGTCGGGCATGACCACCGCGTGGTTCTTGGCGCCGCCGAGGGCCTGGACGCGCTTGCCGGAGGCGGAGGCACGCTCGTGCACGTACTTCGCGATCGGCGTGGAGCCGACGAAGGAGACCCCGTCGACGTCGGCGTGGTCGAGGAGCGCGTCGACGGCCACCTTGTCGCCGTGCACGACGTTGAAGACGCCGTCGGGCAGACCGGCCTCTTGGTAGAGCCGCGCGACCATGGCCGACGCGCCGGGCACCCGCTCGGACGGCTTGAGCACGAACGTGTTGCCGGTGGCGATCGCGACCGGGTGCATCCACAGCGGCACCATGATCGGGAAGTTGAACGGCGTGATGCCCGCGACCACGCCGAGCGGCTGGCGGAAGGAGTAGGAGTCGACCGAGCCGGAGACCTGGTCGTTGTACTCGCCCTTGAGCAGCTGCGGGATGCCGCACGCGAACTCGACGACCTCGCGACCGCGGACGACCTCGCCGCGTGCGTCGTCGAGGGTCTTGCCGTGCTCGGCGCTGATGACCTGCGCGAGCTCCTCCTCGCGCTCCACGAGCAGCTGGCGGAAGGCGAACATGACACGTGAGCGGGCCGTCACGGACGTCTCGCTCCACGTCGTGAACGCGGTGCGCGCTGCCTGGACGGCGGCGTCGACGTCCTCGACGGAGGCCAGGCGGACGCCCTTCTGCGGCGTGCCGAGGGCCGGGTCGTACACGTCGCCGACGCGCTCGGAGGTGCCGGCGACGCTCTGTCCGCCGATCCAGTGGTCGTAGGTGGTCTCGTACGTCATCGGGAGGTGTCCTCGCTCTGCTGTGCGGTGGAAGGGGTGTCGGTGGGCGCCAAGTGGTGGCGCTGGTCGGCCTTGTGCTGCTCGTAGGTGGTGCGGGCCTCGCGGGTGGAGTCGAGCGCGGAGACCTCGGCGACCGGCACGTCCCACCAGGCCGGGCTGGAGGGCGCAGGCACGAGCGGGTCGGTCTCGACGTGGATCACGGTCGTCCGCGGGGACTCCTTGGCCTTCACCACCGCCGAGCGGAGGTCGTCGAGGCTGCTCGCGACGACCACGTCGGCGCCGAGGCTCGCCGCGTTCGCCGCGAGGTCGACCGGCAGGACGTCGCCGTCGAGGCCGGTGTCGGTGCGGTAGCGGTAGCGGGTGCCGAAGCGCTGCGAGCCGAGGCTCTGCGACAGGGCGCCGATCGAGGCGTAGCCGTGGTTCTGCACCAGCACGACGATGATCTTCACGCCCTCGGCCACCGCGGTGACCAGCTCGGTGTTCATCATCAGGTACGAGCCGTCGCCGACCATGACGAACACGTCGCGGTCGTCGTCGGTGCCCTCGCGGGCCTGGTCGAGCGCGGCCATCTTGACGCCGAGACCGCCGGCGATCTCGTAGCCCATGCAGGAGAACCCGTACTCGACGTGGTAGCCCTTGCGGTCGCGCGTGCGCCACAGCTTGTGCAGGTCGCCGGGCATCGAGCCGGCCGCGCAGAGCACGACGTCGCGCGGGTCGGACGTCTCGTTGACGACACCGAGGACGGCGGACTGGACGAGTCGCGTGTCGCCCGAGATGGCCTGGTGCGACGCCTCGACGACCTCGTCCCACTCCTGCGCCAGGGCCGTGTTGCGCTCGGCGTAGGCGTCGTCGACGCGCCAGCCGTCGAGGGCCTCGGTGAGCGCCTCGAGCGCCTCGCGGGCGTCGGCCACGAGCGTGGCGGCCGACAGCTTGAGCGCGTCGATGCGGGCGACGTTGACGTTGACGAAGCGGACGCCCTCGGCGGCGAACACGGTGCGCGAGGCGGTCGTGAAGTCGCTGTACCGGGTGCCGACGCCGATGACGAGGTCGGCCTCCGCGGCCACGGCGTCGGCGGCGGTGGTGCCGGTGGCCCCGATCGCACCGAGCGCCTGCGGGTGGTCGTACGGCAGCGAGCCCTTGCCGGCCTGCGTCTCGCCCACCGGGATGCCGGTCGCCGCCGCGAACGCGGCGAGGGTGGCGTCGGCGCCGGCGTAGATCACGCCGCCGCCGGCGACGACGAGCGGACGCCGGCTGGCCTTGATGGCCGCGACGGCGCGCTCGAGCTCGGCGGGCTGCGGGACCGGCCGACCGACGTGCCAGACGCGGGTCTCGAACAGCTCGACCGGCCAGTCGTAGGCCTCGGCCTGCACGTCCTGCGGCAGGCAGAGGGTGACGGCACCGGTGTCGGCGGGGTCGGTGAGCACCCGCATGGCCTGCAGCAGCGCCGAGGGCAGCTGCTCCGGTCGGGCCACGCGGTCCCAGTAGCGCGAGACGGCGCGGAAGGAGTCGTTGACCGTGGTGTCCATGCTCGACGGGTCCTCGAGCTCCTGGAGCACGGGGTTGGCCGGACGCGTGGCGAACACGTCGCCGGGCAGCAGGAGCACCGGCAGACGGTTGATGGTGGCGAGCGCGGCGCCCGTGACCATGTTCGTGGAGCCCGGGCCCACCGAGGCGGTGACCGCCATCGCCCGCAGGCGGTCGTACTGGCGGGCGTAGGCGACGGCGGCGTGCACCATGGCCTGCTCGTTGCGGCCGTGGAAGAACTCCAGGCGCGACGGGTCGTCGGACTGCGAGCGCTCGAGCAGCGCCTGCCCGACCCCGGCGACGTTGCCGTGGCCGAAGATGCCCCAGCAGCCGGCGAAGAAGGCGTGCGTGTGGCCGTCGCGCTCGACGTGCTGCGCCTCGAGGAAGCGGACCGTCGCCTGGGCGACGGTCAGTCGCACGGTGCGGGCGGCGGGGGTGCTGCTCATCGGTGTCCTCCGAACGGAAGTCGGGGGTCGACCGGCTGGTCGGCCCAGGTGTCGCGGACCCAGGTGTGGGCGGGGTCGTCGCAGATCAGCCACGCCCGCTCGTCGCCCGGTCCGGCCATGACGTTGAGGTAGTAGAGGTCGTAGCCGGGGGCGGCCATCGACGGCCCGTGCCAGCCGTGCGGGATGAGCACGACGTCGCCGTCCCGCACCTCCGCGAGCACGTCGATCTCGGCCTTCTCGTGCCCGTAGACGCGCTGGTACCCGACGCCCGGGCGCTCCGTCTGCGGCCCGTCGCCCCCCACCCCCGCCGGGGCAGGTCCGGACGCCACCTCGTAGTAGTAGATCTCCTCCAGCCGGGTCTCGCCCTCGCGCTCCTCGTCGTGCTTGTGGGGCGGGTAGGACGACCAGTTGCCACCGGGCGTGAGCACCTCGCAGGCGATGATGCGGTCGGCCTCGAGCACGCCGGGGACGCCGAAGTTGTTCACCTGGCGGCTCGCCTGACCGGCCCCGCGCATCTCGACCGGCACGTCGGCCGCAGGCAGGTACGCAGGCTCCAGACGCGCCGTGGCAGCGGCGGTCGGGATCGCGAACCGGCCACCGGCGGCCGACGTGACGGTGACGGCCGAGCCCAGCGGTGCGTACACCACGTCGCTCGGCCCGGACCAGACGTCGGGGCGTCCGGCCAGGTCGAAGGAGGTCTGCGCGCCGTCGACGTCGACCACGACGGTGGCCGAGCCCGACAGGGCGAGCACGAGCAGCTCGTGGCCGTCCTCGGTGACGGTCTGCGAGGCACCGGGTGCCAGCTCGAGCACCTTGAGGCCGGTGTGGTCCCAGCCCGCGCTCTTGGGGGTGACGTCGAGGACGAAGGGTGCGACCGCACCCTCGCCCTTGCGCACGACGTGGGACATCAGAGCATCGCCACCGTGGCGTCGACCGCGGCCTCGACGTCGCCGTCGGGCGGGAAGAGCAGGCTACGACCCACGACCATGCCGCGGACGGCCGGGTGCGCGAGGGCCTTCGACCACGCCGCGAACTGCGCCTCCTGGTCGCTCGAGACCTCGCCGCCGAGCAGCAGCACCGGCAGGCCGGTGGCCGAGAGGACGGCGTCCATGTCGTCGACGACGGGCAGCTTCAGCCACGTGTAGGCCGACGTCGGCGCGAGACCGGCAGCCACCGTCGCGGAGCGCACGACCGCGGCGGTCGACAGGTCGTTGACGACCCGTCCGTCGCGGCGGTGGGAGATGAAGGGCTCCACCATCGCCATGACCTGCGCCTCGGCGAGGTCGCGCACGGCCTCGGCGCACGCCTGCATCGTGGCGACGGTGCCGGCGTCGTCGGGCTCGATGCGGAACAGCATCTTGCCGCCCTGCATGCCGTCGCGCTTGATCGTCGCGGCGTCGTGGCCGGTGAAGCGGTCGTCGATCTCGAAGGCCGTGCCCGCGAGACCACCGCGGTTCATCGAGCCGATGACGACCTTGCCCTCGAGGGCGCCGAGGAGCAGCAGGTCGTCGAGCACGTCGGCCGTGCCGAGGACACCGTCGACGCCGGGCCGGGCGAGCGCACGGACCATGCGGTCCAGCAGACGCGCGCGGTCGCCCATGGCGAAGGCGTCGTCGCCGGCGCGCAGCGCACCGCGGGCGGGGTGGTCGGCGGCCACGAGCATGAGGCGTCCCGTGCTGCCGACGAGCGACGTCGGACGGCGGCGCTCGGCCCAGGCCCGGGCGATGGAGGCAGGGTCGCTGACGCGCTGCTCGATGGTGCGGCTGATCGCGGCCTGGTCGACCGTGGCGCGACCCTTCCGGTCCTGCTCGGCGATGCTCATGCGACGACCTTCCCGTTGCTCAGGACCTGTTCGACCACGTCGGGCGTGGGCATGGCGTCCGCGCACGAGAGCTGGCCCGCCACGTAGGCGCCGGCCGCGTTCGCGAAGCGGAGCGTCCGCTCCAGGTTCCACCCCGAGAGCAGTCCGTGGACGAGCGACCCGCCGAACGCGTCGCCCGCACCGAGACCGTTGACGACGTCGACCGGCACCGGCGGCACCACGACGGACTCGTCGCCCCGCACGCCCAGCACACCGGCCGGGCCCTGCTTGACGATCGCGGTCTCCACGCCGGCGGCGCGCAGGGCCTTGGCGGCGGCCTGCGGCTCGGTCTCGCCGATCGCGACCTCGCACTCCTCGCGGTTGCCGACGGCGACCGAGACGTAGGGCAGCACCTCGGCGATCGCGGCGGTGGCGTCGGCGGGGTCGGACCAGAACATGGGCCGGTAGTCGAGGTCGATGACCGTCAGCCGGTCCTTGCCCCGCGCCTCGAGCGCGGCGAGGTGGGCCTCGCGGCTCGGCTCCTCGCTGAGGCCGGTGACCGTGAACCAGAGGATGTCGGCCTCCTGGACGCTGCGGTACAGGTCGGTGGAGGGGGCGAGCTCCTCGGCGCGCAGCTGCAGGTCCGGCGCGGAGGGCCGGCGGTAGAAGTAGAGCGGGAAGTCGTCCGGCGGGAAGATCTCGCAGAACGTGACCGGCGTGGGCAGGTCGGGGTCGGTGCCGACGAACGCGGTGTCGACGCCGAAGCCCTCGAGCGCGCGGCGCACGAAGCGGCCGAACGGGTCGTCGCCGGTCTTGGTGACGACGGCGCTGCGGTGGCCGAGCCGCGAGGCCGCGACCGCGACGTTGGTGGGCGAGCCGCCGAGGAACTTCGCGAACGTCGCGACGTCCTCCAGGCCCACGCCCACCTGCTCGGGGTAGACGTCGACGCCGCAGCGGCCGAGCGTGATGACCTCGTACGTCATGCGACGGTCTCCGCGGCGAGCGCGCCCTCGACGTACGCGAGGCAGGCCGCGACGTCGACCTTCGGGCCCTCGCCCTCCGGCTCGCCCGTGAGCTTGAGGTCCTGCTCGAGGACGTACCAACCCGTGTAGCCGTGGCCCTCGAGCGCGGAGATCATCGCGGCCACGTCGACGCTGCCGCGCCCGAGCACCGTCCACAGACCCTGCGAGACGGCGTCGGAGAAGGCGAGGTCGCCGGACTGGACGCGTGCGGCGAGGTCGGCGTCGACGTCCTTGAGGTGCACGTGGACGACACGCTCCAGGTTGGCGAGGGTGATCGCGACCGGGTCCGCGCCGGCGGCGACCAGGTGGCCGGTGTCGACGCAGAGGCCGACGTGGGAGCCGTCGAGGACCCGCTGGGTCTCCTCGGCGTTCTCGACGAGCGTGCCGACGTGCGGGTGGACTGCCGCGACGACGCCGCGCTCGGTGGCGCGGTCGGCGATGCGGTCGAGGTGGCCGAGCAGCGTCTTCCACTCGACGTCGCTGAGCTCGGGACGCTCGTCGTAGCCGTCCTGGCCGGTGGCGACCGCGATGACGACGACACCGGCGCCGGCGGCGAGGCAGTCGTCGATGAACGCGTCGACCTCGGGCATCGGGTCGTGGTCGGTGTGCAGCACGAGCGGCAGGAAGCCGCCGACCGCGGAGAGGCCGTAGGACTCGAGCAGCTCCGCCTTCGCCTGCGGCGCGTCGGGCAGGAAGCCCTCCGGGCCGAACTCGGTGGCGGCGATGCCCAGCTCGCGCATCTCGGGGAGGACGCGGTCGGCGGGCAGCTGGTAACCCCAGCCCGGCACCTCGCATACGCCCCAGGAGATGGGGGCACCGGCGATGCGGGAACGGGAGGCGATCTGCGACATGGGGGTCCTCGGGTGGGAAGAGCGGCGGTTTCGAATGTCAGGACATGACGTCCGAGGAAGACTCTGGACCGTGTCCTGGGTCACTGTCAAGCATTTGTCAGGACATCTTGACGTTGAACGCTCGACTGCTAGGTTGCGTGCATGTCGAGCCCTCGGATCACCCTGGACCGCTCGAGCCCCGTGCCCCTGTACTTCCAGGTCGCCGAGCAGCTCGAGCGTGCCATCGTGTCGGGCGAGATCGGCGCCGGGGAGCGGCTCGAGAACGAGATCACGATGGCCCAGGACCTCGGCCTGTCGCGACCGACCATGCGTCAGGCCATCCAGGTCCTCGTCGACAAGGGCATGCTCGTGCGGCGCCGCGGCGTCGGCACCCAGGTCGTGCACGGGCAGGTGCGGCGCCAGGTCGAGCTGACGAGCCTGTTCGACGACCTCGCCGCCGCCGGGCAGCACCCCCGCACGACCGTCCTCGAGCAGCTGCTCGTCCCTGCCGACGAGCAGGTCGCCGAGCAGCTGCAGGTCGAGCTCGGCGAGCCCGTCTGGTCGCTGCGGCGGCTGCGCTTCATCGCCGGCGGCGAGCCGCTCGCCGTCATGCACAACTACCTGCCCTCCTCCATCGTCGACCTCGGCGACGTCGACCTCGAGGCGCAGGGCCTGTACTCCTACCTGCGCGACGCCGGCTTCGTCATCCGCGTCGCCCGCCAGAGCATCGGCGCCCGCGGCGTCCGCCCCGTCGAGGCGCGCCTGCTCCGCGAGGAGGTCGACGCGCCCCTGCTCACCATGCAGCGCACCGCCTACGACAACCTCGGCCGGGCCGTCGAGTTCGGCCGCCACGCCTACCGCCCGGGCCTCTACAGCTTCGACGTCACCCTCGTCGACCGCTGACGCCGCGCAGCTGGGCAGGGCCGGGCAGGCCTGTGGTTGCTGTGCGCTGCCTGCGGGGGTCTGGCCTGCTGGTGCGCTGCCTGCGGGGGTCTCGTCGTGCTGGTGCGCTGCCTCGGCCCACGCTGGTGTCGGCCGCCGCAAGAGCCTCGACCGGGCGACTGGCGCGATGCTCGGGGGGTCCCCCGGGCCGCGGCCGGGTCCGGCGTGGGGGCGGTAGGTGACGCGCGCCTCCTGCGCGTGCAGAGGTAGGTGACGCGCGGAATGAGAGGCTCTTTCCGCGCGTCACCTACCTCCGCGCCCAGGGATACGCGCGTCACCTACCTCCGCGCCCAGGAGGCGCGCGTCACCTACCGCCCACCCAGCCCTCAGCGCCCCTCCGCCTCCGCCTTCAGGGCGGCGAGGGTCCGACGCATGCCGTCGAGGAGCTCGACGTCGTGGTTCTCGGCGCCGCCCATGAGCCACCTGCCGACGAGACGGGTGGAGAGGCCGGCGGACGGGAGGGCGCTGCGACGTTCGACGACGTGCGTGCCGCCGTCCTCGGGGGTCAGCTCGTAGGACCACTCGACGTCGACCGGCCAGATCCGGAAGGCGAGGGCGGCGGATCCGTCGTGGGTGGGCGGCTTCCAGCGCGTGATGCGGGTGGTCGTCGGCCAGAGCACCGCGCCCTTGCGGTTGAGGTTGACACCGCGAGACCCGACGCGGGGAGCGTCGGCGATGACCATGCGCACGGTCTCGGGGCTGCGCTCGCTCATCGAGCGCAGGTCCGACAGCAGGCTCCACACGACTCCGACGGACGCGTCGATCGACGTCTCCGCCTCGAGGGCGGGCAGGCCCCCGGCGGGGAACTCAGGCGGCACGGACCCCGGCCTCGGCCTCGGCCTTGATCCGCTGCAGGGTCTGGTGGATGCCCTGCTCGAGCTCGTCCTCGAACGTCTCGGTCCCGCCGAGCACGTGCTTCGTCAGCAGGTTCGACAGGCTCGAGACACCGTTCGGTGCGGTGCGCGACTCGGTGAGCCGGGTCCGGTCGCCGCCGAGCGCCTCGAGGCGGTAGGTCCACACGGTGCCGTTCTCGGCGATCTTGAGCGCCAGCTCGTGCTCGGGCTCGAACACCTTGACGTAGGAGCGGGTGGGCCAGACCTTCCAGCCCTGCCGGTTGATGTTGATCGTGCGCGCGCCCTGCCGGACCACGCCGCCGCGGATGATCATGCGGCGGCACTGGGGGCTCCACTCCCCCATCCGCTTGAGGTCGGACACGATGCTCCAGACGACGGACGGCGGGGCGTCGATCTCGACGGAGCTCTCGATCAGGCTGCGGTTCGGCACGGTGGTGACTCCCAAGGTGTCGGGGACGGGGCGGGGTGGGACGGGTTCAGTCCTGGCCGGACGCGCTCAGCGCCCGGACGGGACGGTGCGCCGCACGCACCCACTCGACGAGCCAGTCGGCGACCGTCGGGTGGTTGAGCAGGGCGAAGTGGTGGGCGCTCGGCACGTACTCGAAGCGGGCGCCCTCGACCACCGGGCCGGTGCGACCGACACCGGTGGCGGAGGAGAAGTGCACGAGCAGGTCGCCGAGGACGGTGCTGAGCGGGTGGCGCTGCGACGCCCCGAGCGTGCCGGCGACGAAGTGGTACTCGGCGTGCGGGAGCGGGGCGGCGGCGATCCGGTCGAGGCCCCACGCGCGGGTGAGGTCCTGGCCCTCCCACTCGTCGGCGGAGATGTAGCCGTGCCGCAGGTCGACGATGCCGGCGGACCGGGTGTCGAGGATGGTGCTGAAGGGCCGCGACTCGGGGAGGAAGCGCAGCACGGAGGAGCCGAGGTGGGCGACCTTCTCCAGGTTCGCGCCGGCGTGCGGCGTCCCCAGGCACACGACGTCGCGCACGAGGTGCTGCCACGTCTTCCCGCCGGCGGTCGCGTGGTTGGTGGCCGCGCGCACCACGAGACCGCCCATCGAGTGCCCGACGAGGGTGATGCGGGAGACGGGGGTGGGCCACACGTCGACGAGCTGGGTGAGGAGCGCGTCGAGGTGCTTGCCGTTCTCGGAGATGTGCAGCCCGGTGTTGTAGCGGATCATCACGGGCGTCGCGTCGGTCTCGCTCGAGATCCGCGTCGCGTACGAGGTGCCCGACACCTTGGAGCCGAGCGTCCACGACTCGTCGTCCTCGCAGAGGCCGTGCAGGAACACGACCAGGTGGCTGCCGGCGTCGCGGAAGGCCTCGGCCACCTGCCAGCCGGTGGGCGGGAGGTCCTCGCCGTCGACGCGCACCGACATGACGATCGCCTGCGGGTCGTCCAGCATGCGCAGCTCGTCGCCGATCAGGCCGTTGACGGCGGCCACGACGCTGCGGCCGAGGCGCGTGGACTCCACCGGCGCACCGATCCCTCGTGCCGAGAGGGCACGGACCGAGCCGCTCCCGACCCGCAGCACGCCGGAGACCGCGCCGTAGACGGAGGTGACGACGGCGTCGTGCAGCGACTCGGGCACCCGGCCGCCGACCACACGGGTGGCGCGGAAGGCCCGCGCCGCCACGGCCTCGTGCACCTCGCGCACCGTGCCGACGACCAGCCGGTCGAGGTGGTCCAGCGCGAGCGCGGCCACGTCGGTGGTGCGTGCGGGTGAGCCGGGCATGGCTACATACTGCCGGTATCTGAGCGCGATGTGAACCGCACGTGGCGAGGTTCTCAGCGTTCGCACAGCCACACGGCGCCAGCCGGACGCACGACGGCCCGACACCCGTGCGGGTGTCGGGCCGTCGGTGACGGGTCGGGTCAGGCCTGGGTGGCCTCAGCCTCGTCGGACTCCTCGTCGTCGGCGAGGGAGCCGTCGGCGCGCAGCTTGCCGAGCTCGAGCACCGTGCCGGACGCGTCCTTGACGACGGCCTGCTGCATCAGCTCGGCGAGCGCCTTGCCGCGCAGCACCTCGCTCACCATCTCGGGCACGTGGTTGTGCTCCATGATGTGCTGGATGTAGGAGTTCGGGTCCTGGCCCGACTCCTGCGCCCGGCGGAAGATGTGCTGGCTCAGCTCGTCGTCCTGGATGCCGATCTCGGAGTCGGCGACCACCTGGTCGAGCACGAACTGGGCGACGATCGAGTCGCGCACCCGGCGCTCGAGCTCGGCCTCGAACTCCTCCTCGGTCTGGCCCTCGTCCTCGAGGTAGGTCTCGAACGAGATGCCGGCGTAGGAGAGCTGCTGCTGGATCTGCTCACGGCGACCCTGCAGCTCCTCGGCGACGACGGCGTCGGGCAGCGGCGCCTCGACCTTGCCGACGATCTCGTCGAGGACGAGGTCGCGGGCCTCGGCGGCCTGCTCCATGCGCTTGCCGCGGACGAGCCGCTCGCGCACGTCGGCCTTGAGCTCCTCGACGGTGTCGAACTCCGAGGCGGTCTGGACGAACTCCTCGTCGAGCTCGGCGACCTGGCGCTCCTTGACCTCGTTCAGGGTCACGGTGACGTCGACGGGCGTGCCCTTGAGCTCGCCGCCGACCAGCTCGGTCGCGAACGTGGTCGTCGCGCCCTTCTCGAGGCCGATGAGCGCCTCGTCGAGACCGTCGAGCAGGGTGCCGGAGCCGATCGTGTAGGGCAGGCCCTTGGCGTCGGCGCCCTCGATGTCGGAGCCGTCCTTGGCGCGCGCGACGAGGTCGATGGTGACGGCGTCGCCGTCGGCGGCGGCGCGGTCGACGTCGGTGGTGACGGCGAAGCGGTCACGCAGGGCGTCGATCTGCTCGTCGACGTCGGCGTCGGTGACCTCGGCGTCGGCGACCTGCACCTCGATGCTCGCCAGGTCGGGCAGCTCGAGGGTGGGGCGCACGTCGAGCTCGGCGGTGATCTCGATGTCCTCGCCGTCGACGAACTTGGTGAGGTCGATCTCGGGCTGGCTCAGCGGCTGGATCTCCGCCTGCTGCAGGGCCTCGTTGTACCAGCCGGGCAGGGCGCCGTTGATGGCCTCGTCCAGCACGGCGCTGCGGCCGATGCGCTGGTCGACGATGGCGGCCGGCACCTTCCCCTTGCGGAAGCCGGGGATGGTGATCTGCGAACCGATCGTCTTGTACGCCTTGTCGAGGCTCGGCTTGAACTCCTCGAACGGCACCTCGATGGTGAGCTTGACCCGCGTGGGGCTCAGGGTCTCGGTGGTGCTCTTCACGTCGTGCTGCTCCTGCGGTGGTGGTGGTCGGGGTGCGTGCCGCAACCGCTCGGGACGTGGCGCGGACGCGGGAGGTCGCGCGGGCTCAGCAGCCCGCGGCAGGACCTCCGTGCAGTCTCTCACGCTGCCCCTGGTGCAGGCGAACCAGCACGGTCAGGTGGGCAGGACGCGGTTCGTCCCGGCCGGGACGCGGCGGGTCGCCAGGAGCCGCGAGGAGGCGTCGGGGTCGGTGCGGTCGCTGACCGCGTGCCACTCCATGCGCGCCTCGTCGGGCGTCAGCTCGAGCACGCTGTAGCCGTGGTCGTCGAGGTTGACGAAGCGCACGTGCGGGTTCATGCGCACGATCGCCTCCTCCATCGCCAGCGAGACGGTGCGGGGCTTGGTGCCCATGAAGTCATCGACGTTGTTGCTGGTGACGGAGCTGCACACGAGCTCGGTCGCGACGGGGGCACCGTCGAGCTCGACCTCGTTGGCCCAGGCGGTGTGCACGTCGCCGCTGAGGAAGACCACGTCGTCGACGCCCGCCTCCTTGATCCGCTCAAGCACCCGTCGGCGCTCCACGGGATAGCCGTCCCACGTGTCGGTGTTCGGTTCCGCGGGCCCCCAGGTCATCGGGTCGGTGGTGCGACGCAGGGCGAGCTCCTGGCCGCGCGGACGCGGCGGCATCAGCATCGGCGCGACCATCACGGGGTTCCCGACGAGCCGCCACCGGGCACCGGGCGTGGCGAGTCCCTCCACCAGCCACGCCTCCTGGTCGGCTCCGGTGAGGGAGCGGGCGCCGTCGTCCAGGCGCGGGTCGTCGGCCTCGACGCGCTCGTCGCGGTAGCCGCGCAGGTCGAGCATCGAGAGGTCCGCCAGCCGGCCGAACCGGAACCGCCGGTAGATGCGGGTGCCGTCGCCCACGCGGGCGGTGCCGCCGAGGCGGACCGGCATCCACTCGTCGTACGCCCGCATCGCGGCGCGCTTGCGGCGGTCCCAGGGGCCCTCGGTGAAGCGCTGGTGCTCGAAGGCCCCGCCGGGGTACCAGCCGTCGGCGATCTCGTGGTCGTCCCACGTGGCGACCATCGGCAGCGCGGCATGCAGACGCTGCAGGTCGGGGTCGGTCTTGTACTGCCCGTGGCGCGTCCGGTAGTCGGCCAGCGTCACGATCTCGTGGTCCGGGTCGTGCGCGCGGACGTTGGAGGAACCGGACTCGTAGAGGTAGTCGCCGAGGTGGACGACGGCGTGCAGGTCGCCGCGCTGCGCCAGGCCCCGGTACGCCGCGAACAACCCGGCCGGCCAGTTGCTGCACGAGGTGAAGCCG
>NZ_LUNH01000006.1:0-9865 GCF_001628525.1 Aeromicrobium sp. REDSEA-S38_B2
CGCCGCGGGCGGGTGCTCGAGGCACCCGCCCGCGGCGTCGGGGTGGGTCAGTACGACGGCTGGCTGGGGTCGATCTGGTCGACCCAGGCCACGACGCCGCCGGCGACGTGGACGGCGTCCTTGAAGCCGGCGCCCTTGAGGACGGCGAGGGCCTCGGCGGAGCGGACGCCCGACTTGCAGTGCAGCACGATCTGCTTGTCGTCGGGGAGCTCCGAGAGCGCCTTGCCGTTGAGGAAGTCGCCCTTGGGGATGAGGATCGAGCCGGGGATGTGGTTGATGTCGCGCTCGACCGGCTCTCGGACGTCGACGAGCACGAAGTCGCGTCCGCCGTCGCCCCGCTCCTTCAGCCACCCGTCGAGCTGGGCGACGGAGATCGTCGACCCGGCCGCGGCGTCAGCGGCCTCGTCGCTGATCGCACCGCAGAACGCCTCGTAGTCGCTGAGCAGCTCGGTCGGCAGCTCGCCCTCGGGGTCGCGCTGGATCTTCAGCGTCGTATACCGCATCTCGAGTGCGTCGTAGACCATCAGACGGCCGATGAGCGGGTCGCCGATGCCGGTGATCAGCTTGATCGCCTCGGTGACCATGATCGACCCGATCGACGCGCACAGGACGCCGAGCACGCCGCCCTCGGCGCACGACGGGACCATGCCGGGCGGCGGCGGCTCCGGGTAGAGGTCGCGGTACTGCGGCCCCTCCTGCGCCCAGAAGACCGACACCTGGCCCTCGAAGCGGTAGATCGAGCCCCACACGTACGGCTTGCCGAGGATCACGGCGGCGTCGTTGACGAGGTAGCGCGTGGCGAAGTTGTCGGTGCCGTCGACGATGAGGTCGTACTGGCTGAAGATGTCGAGGACGTTGTCGTTGTCCAGACGCGCCTCGTGCACGATCGTCTTCACGTACGGGTTGACCTCGGCGACCGACTCGGCGGCGCTGACGGCCTTGGGCCGGTCGATGTCGGACTGTCCGTGGATGACCTGGCGCTGCAGGTTCGACTCGTCGACGACGTCGTCGTCGATGATGCCGAGCGTGCCGACGCCGGCGGCCGCGAGGTACAGCAGGGCCGGCGAGCCGAGCCCGCCCGCGCCGATCACGAGCACCTTGGCGTTCTTGAGCCGCTTCTGCCCGTCCATCCCGACGTCGGGGATGATCAGGTGCCGGCTGTAGCGACGGACCTCGTCGATGGTCAGTTCGTCGGCGGGTTCCACGATGGGGGCGACCACGGCTGCTCCTCGCAGTGACGGTGAAGGGGACGTCCGGCACAACGCCGGTCGTGTCGTCCATTGTTCCCCGACCGTCCGACATGCGGTACCGACGTCCGTCCCGTGGACGCCTCGCGCCGACACGGGGTGCTCGCCGACGAGCGTGTGGGGACCGGGCACTAGGCTGTGCGGGTGAGCGAGACCCCGATCCTGCGCACGCGCGCCGGCCGACTGCCGCGCCGCGCCCGCCGCGCCCAGCTGCTGGAGGTCGCACTCGAGGTCTTCGTCGAGCAGGGCTACCACGCCGCGTCGATGGACGAGATCGCCGAGCGCGCGGGCGTCTCCAAGCCGGTCGTGTACCAGCACTTCCCCGGCAAGCTCGACCTCTACCTGGCGCTGCTGGAGTCCTCCTGCGACGAGGTCGTCGACGACATCAAGCGCGCCCTCGCCTCCACGCAGGACAACCGTCACCGCGTCGAGGCGACGATGCAGCTCTGGTACCAGTACGTCGCCGACCAGGGCGCGGCGTTCCGGCTGGTCTTCGAGTCCGACCTGACCAACGACCCCGACGTGCGCGAGCAGGTCGACCGGGTCGTGCGCGAGTCGGCGCTGGCGATCGCCGAGGTCATCCGCGAGGACACCGGCCTGCCGCAGGACGCCGCCTACCTCCTCGCCGTGAGCCTGGTCGGCATGGGCCACGTCGGCGCCCGCAACTGGCTGGCCGAGGCGTCGTCGCTGTCGCAGCAGGACGCCGTGCGTCTCGTCGGGCGGCTCGCCTGGCGGGGCATCGGCGGGTTCCCGCGCGACGTCACCGACGCCGACGGCGCCGAGTAGCCCCTTCTCCCACCCGCCCAACCGCACGTCAGAGAGGACCGACCATGGAGGTCAAGATCGGCGTCCAGAACGCCGCCCGCGAGCTGTCCGTCGAGACCAGCGAGGCGCCCGACACGGTGCTCGCGAAGCTCGACTCCGCGCTGAAGGACGAGACCGTCTTCAGCCTCACCGACGACAAGGACCGCACGGTCGCCGTGCCGGCCGACAAGGTCGCCTACCTGTACTTCGTCGCCGACACCGGCCGCAAGGTCGGCTTCGGCGCGGTCACGCAGGAGAACTGAGGTCCTCGGCTCGCGGGTGCTGCCACGCGGTGGCACCCGCAGCCCCGGCCTAGGCTCGCACCCGTGACCTTCGCAGGCTTTCCCGTCGCCGCGCTCGACTTCTACGACGACCTCGAGGTCGACAACACGAAGACGTTCTGGGAGGAGCACCGGCACGTCTACGACGAGGCCGTCAAGGCGCCGATGGTCGCGCTCACGGCGGCGCTGGAGGACGAGTTCGGACCCGCCAAGATCTTCCGGCCCTACCGCGACGTCCGGTTCGCGAAGGACAAGACGCCGTACAAGACGCACCAGGGGGCGTTCGTAGCCGTCGCCCCGTCGACCGGCTACTACGTGCAGGTCGGCGCGCCCGGCGTGCGCACCGGCGTCGGGTTCTACCAGGCCCCGCCGGCGCGGCTGGCGTCGTTCCGGGAGGCCGTGGACCACGAGACGTTCGGGGTGGGGCTGCAGCGGATCCTCGGCCGGGTCGAGCGCCAGGGCTGGACGGTCGGGGGCGACGCGGTGAAGACCGCTCCGCGCGGCTGGTCGGCCGACCACCCCCGCATCGACCTCCTGCGGCACCGCTCGCTGACGCTCGGTCGCGAGCACGGGTTCGCCCCGTACGTGCACACCGCGGAGCTGCTCGACCACGTGCGCGCCGACTGGCGTGCGGGCAAGCCGTTCATCGACTGGATCCTCACGCACGTGCGCGGCTGACCCCGACGTCGAGGACCGCCCGCGCCCCGCCGAGCGGTAGGTGGCGCGCGGATCCTCGCCCGGGGCGGTAGGTCGCGCGCGGCAAACGCTGCCCGTTCCGCGGGTCACCTACCGCCAGCACGGCCGAGACGCGCGCCACCTACCGCCCAGCGGGACAAGAGGGCGGGGCGGGGCGACCTATGCGGCCAGGCCGAGGCGGGCCATGCGTTCCGTGTGCGCCTCGGTGATGCGGGTGAACATGCGCGAGATGGCGGTGAGGTCGAGTCCGGGGGTCTCCACGCCCCCGACGAGGACGGCGCTCAGCGCGTCACGCTCGGCGACGAGCGTCTGGGCCTGGCGGAGGGCCTCGCCCATGAGCCGACGTCCCCACAGGGCGAGCCGGCCGCCGACGCGGGGATCGGCCTCGATCGCGGCGCGCACCTGCTCGACGACGAACTCCGAGTGCCCGGTGCCGCTGAGGGTGTCGATGACGGTCGTGCGCGTGACGGGGTCGAGGTAGGCGGCGATCTCGCGGTAGAAGTCGGCGGCCAGCCCGTCGCCGACGAAGGCCTTGACCAGGCCCTCGAGGAAGTCGGCGGGCTTGGTCTTGCGGTGGAAGTCGCCGAAGGTGGCGGCGAACGGCTCCATGGCGTCGAAGGGGTCCTCGCCCATCTCGACGAGGCGGTCGCGCAGCACCTCGAAGTGGTCGAACTCGGCGGCGGCCATGGTCGCGACCTCGACCTTGCTGCGCAGGTCGGGGGCCATCTGGGAGTCGGCGACGAGCCGCTCGCAGGCGCTGATCTCACCGAAGGCGAGGACGCCGAGCAGCTCGACGACCCCGCGGCGGTACTCGGGGTCGTCGAGGGCGCTGGCGACCGGTGCCGCGGGCGTGTCGTCCGGGGGTGCGGCTGCGTCCTTCGGGGCCGACGGGTCGCTCGACTCTGCGTGGTGGGCCATGCGCCGCAGCGTAGCGCTCCCCCGCCACTCGGCTCCTGATTCCCGGGACGCACGTCCCAACCGGTACCCTGGTGGTGCCCTTGGGGCCGTATCTCCGTCGTGAGCTCTCGGACGCACCGTCGTCGACGCCGCCTCACGACTCGACCCGAGAACCCTTTGTTCCCTCACGAATTCGAGATCCTGTGACCACGTTCACCGACTTGGGCGTCATGCCCGAGATCGCCGACGCGCTCGACGCCGTCGGCATCAGCAGCCCGTTCCCCATCCAGGAGATGACCCTCTCCGTCGCGCTGATGGGCACCGACCTCATCGGTCAGGCGCGCACCGGCACGGGCAAGACGCTGGCCTTCTCCATCCCGGTCATCCAGCGCACCGTCGCCCCGCACGACCCCGACTACGACCAGCTGGCGGCTCCCGGCAAGCCGCAGGCCCTGGTCGTCGCGCCCACCCGCGAGCTCGCGCTGCAGGTGGCCAACGACATCAAGACGGCGTCCGCGAACCGCGGCACCCGCAACCTCACGATCTACGGCGGCGTGCCCTACGAGGGCCAGCTCGAGGCGCTCGAGAAGGGTGTCGACATCGTCGTCGGCACCCCCGGGCGCATCCTCGACCTCGCCAACCGTCGCGCGCTCGACCTCTCTCACGTGAAGTCGCTCGTGCTCGACGAGGCCGACGAGATGCTCGACCTCGGCTTCCTGCCCGACGTCGAGGCGATCCTCGCCAAGACGCCCGAGACCCGCCAGACGATGCTGTTCTCGGCCACGATGCCGGGCGCGATCGTGTCGCTGGCGCGCAAGCACATGCGCCACCCGATGAACATCCGCGCCGAGTCACCGGAGGAGAACCACACGGTCCCCGCCACGGCGCAGTTCGTGTGGCAGGCCCACGAGCTCGACAAGCCCGAGGTCATCGCCCGCATCCTGCAGGCTGAGGACGTGCAGCGCGTCATCATCTTCACGCGCACGAAGCGCACGGCGCAGCGTGTGGCCGACGACCTCATCGACCGCGGCTTCCCCGCCTCGCCCCTGCACGGCGACATGGCGCAGGGCGCGCGCGAGAAGGCGCTGCAGGGCTTCCGTGACGGCAAGGTCGACGTGCTGGTCGCCACCGACGTCGCGGCCCGCGGCATCGACGTCGCGAACATCAGCCACGTCATCAACTACAACTGCCCCGAGGACCACAAGACGTACGTGCACCGCATCGGTCGCACGGGTCGCGCCGGCGCCTCGGGCATCGCGGTCACCTTCGTCGACTGGGCCGACCTGTCGCGCTGGAAGCTGATCAACGCCGAGCTCGACCTGCCGTTCGCGGACCCGCAGGAGACGTACTCGACGTCGGACCACCTGTTCCACGACCTCGGCATCGACCGGTCCGTCAAGGGCCGGCTCAAGCCGCCGTCGCCGAAGGAGCCCCGCAAGGACGGCGACCGCGGCGGACGCGGTGGCCAGGGCGGTCGCGGGCAGGGCGGCGGACGTGGCCGCGACGGCCAGGGCGGACGCGGGCAGGGCGGCGGACGTCCGCAGGGCGAGCGCTCCTCCGGTCCCCGCACCGACCAGCCGCAGGACGCGCAGGCCAAGGACGGCCAGGGCGGCGAGGGCACCGGCTCGAGCCGCAGCCGGAACCGTCGTCGCCGTCGCACCCGCGGCGGCCAGAAGGTCGAGGGCCAGAACGGCACCCAGACCGCCTCGAGCGAGACGGCACCCGCCTCGGCGGACTGACCCGCACCACGACGAAGGGCCCCACGCCGCGGCGTGGGGCCCTTCGTCGTGCCGGCTCAGAGCAGGCTCTGCGCCACCTCGCGGTACGCGTCGGCGCCCTTGTGGTTCTTGTGGACGCTGAGGATGGAGCGGCCGATCGCGGGCGCCTCGGCGAACCGGATCGACTTCGGGATCGGCGGGCTCAGGACGGGCAGCTCGAACTGCTCCTCGATGGAGGCGAGCACGGCGCGGGCGTGGTTGGTGCGCCCGTCGAACATCGTCGGCAGCACGCCGGCGACCTCGAGCTCGGAGTTGATGAACTGCTTGACGTCGTGGACGGTGTCGAGCAGCTGCAGCACGCCGCGGTGCGACAGGGTCTCCGCCTGCAGCGGGATGACGACCTTCTGCGACGCCGAGAGCGCGCCGACCGTGAGCACGCCGAGCGTGGGTGGGCAGTCGATGACGACGAGGTCGTAGTCGTCGGCGACCTTGTCGAGCGCGACGCGCAGCCGCTGCTCGCGCCCGGTGCGGCTGACGAGCGCCTCCTCGGCCTGCGTGACCGTGACGTTCGACGGCAGCAGGTGCATGCCGTCCTCGGTGACGACGATCGCGTCGGCCGGCTTGGCCTTGCCGAGCAGCACCTCCCCGACGGTCACGTCGACGTCCTCGGGGTCGATGCCCAGGGAGAACGTCAGGCCGCCCTGCGGGTCGAGGTCGACGAGCAGCACGCGCTTGCCGAGCTCGGCGAACGCCGCGCCGAGGGAGGCGACGGTGGTCGTCTTGCCGACGCCACCCTTCTGGTTCACCACGGAGATCGTCGTCGTCACGCGGCACATCATGCCACCGGGGACCGCCTCGTGGCTGCGACGTCCGCCACCGTGACGACATGGCATGCTGACGACATGACCCGCGCTCTCGTCACCGGCGCCACGGCCGGCATCGGCCTGTCCTTCGCCCGCGCCCTCGCCGCCCGGGGCGACGACGTCGTGCTGCTCGCGCGCGACGAGCAGCGTCTGGAGCAGCTGGCCACCGAGCTGCGCGGTGCGCACGGCGTGCAGGCCGACGTCGTCGTGGCCGACCTGACCACCGCGGACGGACTGGCGGCGGCCGAGGCCGCCCTCGCCAGCAGCACCGCACCCGTCGACCTGCTGGTGAACAACGCCGGCGCGTCGCTCGCGGGCTGGTTCGGCACCACCGACGTCGCCGACGAGGACCGTCAGCTCGACCTGCTCGTGCGGGCGCCGATGCACCTCATGGACACGGCGATCAAGTCGATGGTCGGGCGCGGTCGCGGCCAGGTGGTCAACGTCGCGAGCGTCGCCGCCTTCACCCCGCGCGGGACCTACTCCGCCCACAAGGCGTGGCTGGTGAACCTGTCGCAGTGGGCCGACTGGCACTACGCGTCGTCGGGCGTGCGCGTCATGGTGCTGTGTCCCGGCTTCGTGCGCACGGAGTTCCACCAGCGCGCCGACATGGACATCTCGGGCGTGCCCCGCTGGATGTGGCTGAACAGCGACAAGCTCGTGGCCGCCGCGCTCGCCGACCTCGAGCGCGGCCGCACGGTGTCGATCCCGAGCCTGCGCTACAAGGTGCTCGCGACCCTGGCCCGGCACGCCCCGACGTCGCTCGTGGCCCGCGCCGCCAAGCGCGGACGATGAGCACGCCGCGCTCCCTCGACCTCCCGCCCGGCGTGGTCGCCGCGACCGTGCAGACCCCGCGCGGGCGCTTCGCCGTGCACCACGCGCAGGTCGAGCACCCGCGGGCCCACGTGCTGCTGGTGCCCGGCTGGACGGGCAGCAAGGAGGACTTCACGCCGCTGCTCCCACTCGTCGCGGGCGCGGGGTTCTCGGTGACCGCGTACGACCAGCGCGGACAGCACGAGACGAGCGCAGACGACGCTGACGACTTCTCGTTGGGTGCACTCGCCGCCGACGCAGCCGCCCTCGCCGAGGCCCTCGGCACGACGCGCGTGCACCTGCTGGGCCACTCCTTCGGTGGACTCGTGGCGCAGACGGCGGTGATCGAGCACACCGCACGATGGGCGAGCCTGAGCCTGCTGTGCACCGGCCCCGCCGCGCTCGGCGCGAGCCCCGAGCGGCCCCTCGACGAGCTCGTCGCACGGCTCGACGGACCGGAGCCGATCGGCGACGTGTACCGCGCGCTGAAGGCGTCGAGCCTCGGCACCCACCCGCCCGAGATCGAGACGTTCCTGCTGCGCCGGTTCGAGGCGAACTCCAGGGTGGGGCTGCGCGCGTTCACCCAGCACCTGCTCGACGCCCCCGACCGCGTCGCCGAGGTCGCAGCCACCGGTCTCCCCGCGTGGGTGGGCCGAGGCGCCGGAGACGACGCGTGGCCGCACGCCGTGCAGGACGACCTCGCGGCACGACTGGGGACCACCGTGCAGGTGGTTCCCGGCGCCGACCACTCCCCCGCCGTCGAGAACCCGGTGGGTCTCGCCGCTGCCTGGCTCCCGTTCCTGGAGGACCTCTCATGAGCGACGCACCCGTCACGCGCGGCTTCGTCGGCCGTCGCCGGCCCGCGCAGTCCGACCGACTCCCGCCCGGCCAGTACGACGCGGGCCGGCAGTGGCCCGTGCTCTCCGCGGAGCCGACCCCGCAGGTCGACCTCGACCGCTGGACGCTGACGGTCGACGGCGCCGTGCTCGAGTCGCAGACCTGGGACTGGTCGGCGTTGCGCGCCCTGCCGCACGCGACGAGCACCGTCGACATCCACTGCGTCACGACGTGGTCGCGGTTCGACACCGCGTTCACCGGCGTCAGCGTCGAGACGCTGCTCGACGTCTGCGGCGTCGCCTCCGACGCGACGCACGTGGTCGCGCACACCGCGTCGGGGTACACGACCAACCTGCCGCTCGACGACGTGCGCAGCGACCGCGCCTGGGTGGTCTGGGAGGCCGACGGCGAGCCGCTGACGGCCGACCACGGCGGCCCCGTGCGTCTGCTCGTGCCGCACCTGTACTTCTGGAAGTCGGCGAAGTGGCTGACCCGTCTGGAGCTCCTCGACCACGACGAGCCCGGGTTCTGGGAGCGTGGCGGCTACCACGACCGTGGCGACCCGTGGCTCGAGCAGCGCTACCAGGGGGACCCGTGAGCAGTCAGCCCGCGGGGCCCGACCCTGTCGTCGAGAACCCCGGTGGCACGGGCTGGCAGCTGGCGACGGTGCGCGCGAAGGACCACCCGACGGAGGGCTTCGTGCGGCTGCGTCTGGAGCTGCCGGACCCGGCGCCGCACCGCGCCGGTCAGCACTACGTCGTGCGGCTGCGCGCGGAGGACGGCTACACCGCGCAGCGGTCGTACTCGACGGCGTCGGCCCCGGGAGACCGGCTGGTGGAGCTGATGGTCGAGCGGATGGACGACGGCGAGGTGTCGGGCTTCCTGCACGACGAGGTGCAGGTGGGCGACACGTTCGAGGTGCGCGGGCCGATCGGCCGCTGGTTCACCTGGGACGGTCGCGAGCGCGCGCTGGCGTTCGCCGGCGGGTCGGGCGTGGTGCCGATGGTCTCGATGCTGCGGCACGCGATCGGCACCGGGAACCCTGACGCGTTGCGGGTGGTGGCGGTGGCGAAGTCGCTGGACCGCCTCCCCTATGCCGACGAGCTGCTGGCGTCGGGCGCGTTCGTGGCGCTCACGCGCGAGAACCTCGGGGCGCGCGTGGCCGCCCCGCCCTACCCCGACGAGGTCGCGCCGCTGCTCGACGACGTCGAGGCGGCGTTCGTGTGCGGGTCGGTCGGGTTCGTCGGCTACGCCACGCGGCTGCTGCGCGAGCAGGCGTTCCCGTCCGACGCGATCCGCGTGGAGCAGTTCGGCGATGCGCTTGTTGCGGCTCTGGAGCCAGTTGAAGGCGAGAACCGCGGGAACAGCGACGATCAGACCGATGGCGGTCATGATGAGTGCTTCGCCAACCGGGCCGGCGACGGTGTCGATCGAGGCCTGGCCCGATGCACCGATCTTCACGAGGGCGCGAAGAATACCGATAACCGTACCGAACAGGCCGACGAACGGCGCGGTCGAACCGACGGTCGCGAGGAAGGCGAGGCCGCCGTTGAGCTTCGAGTTGATGTGGTTCTGCGAACGCTCGAGCGTGCCGTGCATCCAGTCATGCGCTTCGACCGGGTCGGTCAGCTTGTTATGCTCTTCGTTGGCGCGCAGACCGTCTTCGACGACCTGACGATAGGCGCTGTTCTTTTCGAGCTTGTTCATGC
>NZ_LUNH01000060.1:0-15570 GCF_001628525.1 Aeromicrobium sp. REDSEA-S38_B2
CGTCGTAGATGAACCCGCACTGCTGACACTCCAAGACCTTCAATGCTGCGCTCCCTGCTCCGCCTGCCGGGCCTGGGCGGCCCGGGTCTCGGCACTGATGATGTCGCCATCCTGGTCGTTGTGCGTGAACTCCGCCTCCGGCACGAAGTCGACCTGCTCACGCACGCCGCAGTCGGGGCAGGTCCAGTCGGGGTCGACGTCGGAGAACGCCGTGCCGGCGGGCCAGCCCTCGCGCGGGTCGCCGACGGCCTCGTCGTAGACGTACTCGCAGTTGGGGCAGATGAACCGCGCCATCAGGCCACCGCCTCGTGCGTGCCGCGGCGACGGTCGCCGTAGCGGGCGCGGTAGGTCTCGGCCATCCGCGGGTGCAGGTTGGCACGCTCGACGTCGCCGTCGTAGTGCGCCAACACCCGCTCGTCCATGACCTTGCGCCAGACGGCGGGGATCCAGGTGGCGACGATCATGCCGGCGTAGCCGGTGGGCAGCACCGGCGCCTCCTTGAAGTCGCGCAGGGCCTGGTAGCGACGCGTCGGGTTCGCGTGGTGGTCGCTGTGGCGCTGCAGGTGGTAGAGCAGCACGTTGGTGCCGATGTTGTTGCTGTTCCAGCTGTGCGAGGGGTTGACGCGCTCGTACCGGCCCGACTCCAGCTTCTGGCGCTTCATGCCGTAGTGCTCGAGGAAGTTGACCGACTCGAGCAGCCAGATGCCGAGCACGGCCTGCACGAGCAGGTAGGGCAGGAGCTGCCAGCCGAAGGCGGCGAGGGCGAAGCCCCAGAGCAGCACGCTGAACATCCAGGCGTTGACGAGGTCGTTCTTGAGGCTGAGCGGGCTCTTGCCGAGGCGTCCGAAGCGCTTCTTCTCCAGCTCCCACGCGCTGCGCAGGCTGCCGACGACGGTGCGCGGCATGAACTCCCACACGTTCTCGCCGAGCCGGCTGCTCGCGGGGTCCTCGGGCGTGGCGACGCGGACGTGGTGGCCGCGGTTGTGCTCGATGTAGAAGTGGCCGTAGAAGGTCTGGGCGAGGGCGACGCGGGCGAACCAGCGCTCGTGCTCCTCCTTCTTGTGGCCGAGCTCGTGCGCGGTGTTGATGCCGATGCCGGCCACCATGCCCATGCCGGTGGCCAGGCCGAGCTTGTCGTACCAGGTGAGGGGGTCGGTGATCCCGGGGAGCACGCTGGCCGAGAACGGGTCCCAGCCGAAGATCGTGCCGTCGCCGAGCAGGAAGCAGCCCCAGAGGAATCCGGCGAGCTGCAGCGGGATGAACGCGTACGTGACCCAGCGGTAGTAGCGGTCCTCCTCGAGGGAATCGATGAGCTCGTCCGGCGGGTTGTTCGGGTCGAGCCCGGCGACCAGGTCGACGAGCGGGACGACCACGAACAGGAAGAACGGTCCGAAGTACCACCACACGTGCCAGCCGGTGGCGGCGACGGCGCCCCAGATGACGAGCGGGATCAGCGGGACGATCGCCCCGATGAGCCACAGGTAGCGCTTCTTGTCGGTCCACTCGACGGTGCGTCCGTCGACCGTGGTCGAGAGCGTCATGGGTACCTCCTGGTGCCGGTCACGCTGCGGCGGGGTGCGGCGTGGATCACTTGACAGGACGGTACCGACTGTCAAGTGACTTGACAACCCCTCGAGGAGTGTCAAGTGAGCGGTGTCACGTCGACACAGGGGCGAGCCGCCCCCGATTGGGAGATCGGGGACGGCCCGCTGAGGGCCCCGGACCGGGGCAACAGGGAAACCGCGGTCCGGGGTGCCTGGGGACCGGACGAGCCGGCGTCTTCGGTTGTGGTCGGGTGCGGCGTCAGTTGATGGCGTAGGCGTAGACGATGGCAGGACCCATGACGATCGCGAACAGCACGGGCAGGATGCAGGTCATTAGGGGAATGAGGATCTTCACCGGCACCTGCTGAGCCCTGGCCTCCGCCCGGCGGCGGCGGCTGAGCCGCATCTCCTGCGCCTGGCTGCGGACGACGGACGCCACGGAGACGCCGAACTCCTCGGCCTGCACGACGGCCTTGCAGAACGTCCTGAGCTCGTCGACCGACGTGCGCTCGGCGAGGGCCAGGTAGGCCTCCCTTCGCGCCATGCCCAGGCTCATGTCCTGCATGAGCCGCGACGCCTCCTCGGCGAGCGGGCCGGTCCCCCGCTCCGCCGCCTTCGACAGCGCCGCCTCGAACCCGACGCCTGCCTCGAGCGAGATGACGATCTGGTCGAGCATGTCCGGCAGCCGCTTCTGGATCTCGGCCTGTCGTTTGGTGGCCTGGTTGTAGACCAGCAGGTCCGGGACCATGTAGCAGAAGCCGATGATGCCGAGGGCGACGAGCGGCATGAGCGGGTTGCTGGTCTTGCTCACGAGCAGCGCGCCGAAGAGCAGGCCGAGGACCGCGGTCGCCGGCTTCATCAGCACCACGCGTTCGCGCGTCCACCCCTCGGGGTGACCCGCCAGCACCAGGTTCCGCTCGAGACGGCGCAGGGTCGAGCTGGGCGTGAACCGCTCCCAGAGGTCCGCACGGGTGCGGTCGACCTTCACCACGCCGGTGTCGGAAGCCGCCTCGGCCGCCGCCGACAGGCTGCGGGCGCGCTTGCGCACCCCGCCCCCGCCGGGCGTGGCGACGGCTCCGGTGCCCATGAGGAGGAGCAGGAGGGAGCAGACGAGCAGGAAGGCTGCGAGCATCACCATGTCAGAACTCGATCCGGACGATGGAACGCATCCAGAACCCACCGAGCACGTACATCAGCCCGCACACCACCATGATCACCTTGCCGATGAACACGTCCGCGAAGACGCTCATCTGGGTCGACGCGACCATCGAGTAGTAGATCCCGACACCCACGGGGAGCCCCATGAGGATGTAGGCGGAGAGCCGGCCCTCGGCCGACAGCGCCATCACCTGCTCACGCACGTGGTGCCGCTCGCGGATGGTCTCGGCCACTTGGTCGAGGATCTCGTTGAGGTTGCCGCCGGTCTCGCGCTGGGACTCGATGGCCTGCGCGATCCACTGGAAGTCCTCGGACTGCATGCGGTCGGCCACGTCCTCCATCGCGTCCACCAGGTCGCGCCCGATGCGGTACTCGTTGACGACCCGCGACAGCTCCTCCGACATCGGCGCCTCTGCGTCGTGGGAGGCCGCGTCCATCGCACGCGGCAGGCTCTGGCCCGCGCGCAGCGACGACGCCATCATCTGCAGCAGCGGCGCCAGCTGGCTGGCGAACCGCTTGCGCCGCCGCGCGACCTTGACGCGGACGCCGACCTTGGCCGCGACCGGGACCAGCAGCGACAGGAGGAAGGCCGCGACGACCGGCAGCTGCAGGATCACGAGCCCGAAGAAGGTGGCCCCTCCCAGCACGAGCACGGTCACGACCAGCGAGGCGACCGAGCGGCGCACACCGGCGAGTTCGAGCTCCTCGGCCGAGAACGGCCGCCAGCCGCGTCGGCTCAGCAGCTTCTCGACGGCCTCGACGGCCCCATCGTTGGCCCGGCGCAACAGCGGCTTCTGCTCCGTCACGGCGTAGGCGGCCACCCGCCCACGCGTCCCGCGCGTCTCCGGCACTCCGACGACCGCGAGGTAGGCGCACACGAGCGACCCGATCACCAGCACCGCACCGATCACCAGCATCGCGCTCACCCCACCCTTCCCTGGCGGACCAGGTTGTCCAGGTCGAACGCGATGCCGTGGTCGGCGAAGCGCTCGCTGAACCGCGGCCGGATGCCGGTCGGCACCGCGTTGCCGCGGAACCGTCCGTGCTCGTCCACGCCGGCAGCGAAGTCGAAGGTGAAGATGTCCTGCAGCACGACCGTATCGCCCTCCAGGCCCATCACCTCGGTCACGTTCACGACACGTCGCGACCCGTCGCGGAGCCGCTGGATCTGCACGATCAGGTCGACCGCGCTGGCCGCCTGCTCGCGGATCGCGCGCAGGGGCAGGTCCATGCCGGCCATCAGCACGAGCGTCTCCAGGCGCGACATCGCGTCGCGCGGGGAGTTCGCGTGCAGGGTCGACAACGAGCCGTCGTGGCCCGTGTTCATCGCCTGCAGCATGTCGAGGGCCTCGCCGCCTCGACACTCACCGACCACGATGCGATCGGGTCGCATGCGCAACGAGTTGCGCACCAGGTCGCGGATGGTCACCTCGCCCTGGCCCTCGATGTTCGCCGGCCGGGCCTCCATGCGCACCACGTGCGGCTGCTGCAGGTTGAGCTCGACCGCGTCCTCGATGGTGACGATGCGCTCGCCGGCCGGGATGAAACGGCTCAGCACGTTGAGCAGCGTCGTCTTTCCGGTGCCGGTACCGCCGCTGACCAGGATGTTCAGCTTGGCCTGGACACAGGCCTGCAGGAGGTGGGCCATCTGCTCGGTCATGCTGCCGAACCCGATGAGGTCGGTGACCGTGAACGGGTCCTTGCTGAACTTGCGGATGGTCAGCGACGACCCGTCGACCGCCAACGGCGGGATCACGGCGTTCACGCGGGACCCGTCGGCCAGCCGGGCGTCCACGAGCGGCGACGACTCGTCGATGCGACGGCCGACCTTGCTGACGATGCGCTCGATGACCCGACGCAGGTGGTCCTCGGAGGCGAAGCGCGCCGTCACCTGCGTGAGCCGCCCGCGCCGCTCGACGTACACCTGGTCGTACCGGTTCACCATGATCTCGCTGATGCTGTCGTCCTCGAGCATCCGCTCCAGCGGGCCGAGGCCCAGCGCGTCGTCCTCGACGTCGCGCACCAGCCGACGCCGCTCGTCGGAGGTGAGCAGCAGCTGCTGGTCGCCCTCGATGACCGACGTGAGCTCCTCCCGCACGAAGGCGTGCAGCTGGTCCTCGGTGAGGCTCGGGTCGTTGATGCGGGCGCCGATGCGCCCCATGAGGGCCTCGGACGCCCGCGCCTTCATCGACGCGTACGCGTCGCCGAGCGCACCCGAGCCGTCGACGTCCTCCAGCTCCTCCGTCTCCACGACGGCGCTGGTGAACGTGCTGGCCTCCCGGGCGCTGGCGAGCCGGTCGCTCAACCGCATGTCAGGCCACCTCCAGCCGCTTGTGGCCCGGCTTGCCCTCGGCGGCCCGGGCCCGGTCGTAGACCTTCTTGGCCAGAGCCTTGACCGACTTCACGAACGGGTTCGACCGGCTGCTGACGACCAGCGGGACACCCTTGTTGGAAGCGACCGGCACCTCCTTCGCGCGCGGCATGACCACGTCGACCGGGAGGCCGAGCATCGCCTCGACGTCCTTGACCTTGAGCCCGGACTGCTTGTCCGCGAAGTTCAGCACCACGTGACGCGACGCCGGCAGGATCGCCAGCTCGCTCAGCAGCTCGACCTCCTTGCGCACGCTCCGCAGGCAGGCGATGTCCATCGTGCTGACCAGGACCGCGTCGTCGCTCGCCTCGAGCGCCCCGAGGGTCGCCTCGTCGAGCCCGGCCGCGGTGTCGACGACGACGTAGCGGAACTGCTCCTGCAGTTGACGCACCAGGGCGGTGACCTGCTCGGAGGTCACGTGGTCGTTCGCGGCCGGCGACTCCGCGCCGCACAGCACGAAGAACCCGGCCGTATGCACCGTCAGGTAGGTCTTGAGCAGCAGGTTGTCGCGAGCGCCCGGCCCGAACGCGTCCTCGAGCGTGTGGCTCGGCCGCAGGTCGAGCACCGTCGACACGTCGCCGAACTGCAGGTCGAGGTCGACGAGCACGACCTCCATGGGCGACTGCTGCGCCAGCGCGACGGCCAGGTTGGTGGCGATGCTGGTCTTGCCGACCCCGCCCTTGGGCGAGAGCACGGTCAACGTGCGCGACCGGAAGTCGACGGGCGCCGTGGGCCTGGCCAGCTTGAGCGGGTCGCCCGCCGTCGCCGGCGTGCGCGCGTCGAGCCGTGCTCGCAGACCCGCGAGCAGGTTGGGGTCGTCGATGCTCGGTGCGACGTCGCGGATGCCCGAGCGCATCGCCTCGAGCATGACCTCCTTCTCGGTGGCCGCGACGAGCACGAGGTCGACGTCGGGTCGGACCGCAGCGACCTCACGCGCCAGGGCCATGGAGGCCTGCAGCGGCACGGCCGCGGTGAGGATCATCGCGTCGGGGATCACGGTCGGGTCGAGCCCGCGCAGGAAGCTGGAGGAGTCGCCCTGCATGGCGTCAGCACCGAGCGCGACGCACTGATGACCGATGGTCGCCTCGACCCGCCCGGCGAGCTCGTCGTCGCCGCCGACGATCAGCACGAGACTCATGGCGCCACCACCCGGCTGTCGACCGTCCGGCCTCCGCCGGTGTCGGTGTCGGTGGTCTGCTTCGTCAGCCAGACCTTGCCGAACTCCATGGCGTTGACGATCTTCTCGGCGTCGATCGTCCGCACGGCGACCGTCACGGTGGCGCCGGACGCTACCTGCGCGTCGCCGACGCCCGCGGAGACGGCGAGGACGCGGACGCGGTTGGCCGCGTTGGCCGTCCGTCCCTCGTAGCTGGCCAGGACGCCCACCAGGTCACCCGGGGCCAGTGCACCTCCCACGATGCGCTGACCCTCGAGCTGGATGGCGAGCTCCTGCATGCCCTTCGGCACTGCGGTGTCGCCCTTCACGTCGTCGGGCGCGGCGAACTTGGCCGCCGTGAGCTGGTCACCGGGGACGAGCACGCCCTGGGTCACCTCGCCCTCGACGTCCGAGAGGTCGGTGAGGGCACCGGGCACCACCGCAGCCTTCGGCAGCTCGACGGTCTCGACGCTCTTCGCGAGCTCGCTCGCCGGCGTCTTGGTGGCCACCTCCTGGGTGACCCGCAGCACCGTGGTGCGCTCGGTGCCCTCGAAGGCGCGGTCGTCGGCGCCCTGCGCGTAGACGACGAGCGCGGCGAAGCCGAGCACCGCCAGCAGCACCGCAGCGCCGATGGCCAGTCGTTGCTTGTTCACGACAATCTCCCTGTTCCCGTGAAGCGTGCGTCCCTTGACCCCGGGACGCGGGGGCGGTGGGGATCACGACAGGACGCCCCGAGATGCTGCTGCACCCCGTCGCGGGACGGTCCCTCACCCTGTTGCCTGATGTGCCGCCCTCCGGGCTCCCTCTCCGGTGGGCGGCGGGAACGCCGTGGAGGCCTCAGGCTCTCCAGGACGTCCGCGGTGCGGCGTCGACGCCGCGAGCCCGAGCTCGCGGCGTCGCCTCGCTCACGAGATCACGGCGTGGTCGTGGTCGGGGTCGTCCCGCCACCGAGCTTCGTGTTGATCACGCCGAAGGCGTCGTTGATCTTGCCGCCGAGCAGGACCACGGCGGCGATGATCACGGCGGCGATCAGGGCGACCAGCAGGCCGTACTCGACGGCGGTCGCACCCTTCTCGTCACGGCGGTCCTTGGCGGTGGCGATGTAGGCCAGGATGGTCGACAGTGCGTACATGATGTAACTCCCTCAGATGTTTCGAGCCCCGGTTCCCCGATTGCTCCGTCACCCCTGTTGGTGACGCTCCCTGAGAAAAAAGTTAAGTCCGAAAGTCCTGTTTGTCATGCGAGTTACGGGCCATCTCTTCTTAGTTCGGTCGGACTATGGCGTTCGTCACATGCATGGTGTGGCGCAGGTCTCAGAACGGGGGCACGCGCTCGAACAGCTCGAGCACGTCCTGGCCGAAGATGCCCACGGTCGCAGCGATCACCGCGGCGATGAACACCGCCAGCAACGCGTACTCCACCGCGGTCGCGCCGCGCTCGTCATGGGTCATCGTGCCCTCCTCCGGACATCGTCACCGTAGGCGAACTAGTCCGGCAAGGGTGACCAAACCCGCGAGAAAGTGCTCTCAGACGCCCCGGTCGGGGACCTTGGACAGGGCCACGAGCACGAGCTGGGTCTGCGACACGCAGGTCTGCAGCACGACGTCTGCACTCGGGCGCAGGTCGCGCACGAACACGTCGCGACGCTGGTGCCGGTCGACGAGGTCGACCCGGTAGAGACCGGCGTCGACACCGGGGCCGTCCAGCTCGACGACGTCACCGCGGTCGAGCTCCGGGATCCAGGCCGCCCCGCCGCAGTAGTCGTGCTCCGAGACCAGCAGCGGACGGCCCTCCTCCTGCACGTCGATCGCCACCGGGCCGCGGCACGCGTCCAGCGGCGCCTTGAAGGCGGCGAGCGTCGCCGCCGCCGACATCGTCCGCCGCACGTCCGGACGAGGGGCCGGCGAGGGTGACGCCGGCGCGGCCTCCAGCCTCGGCAGCGTCGCGGCGGAGAACGACTCGCCGCCGCCCGGCTGCTCGGGGCTGGTACATCCCGCGACGAGCGCGGCCGTCGCCGTGGCAGCTGCCACGGCGGCAACGCTGGCGCAGGCACGGACGGACATGCGTCGATCGTAGGCGGACCGGGCGCCGGGCGGCACCCGCCGGCGGCACGTCGACGCATGACCTCGCACGAGCCGGGTACTCGACCAGCACGGGCTCGTCCCCCTGGCGGGCCCCGAACGGTGCGGGCCCGTCCCCCTGGCGGGTCCGCACCCTCATGTCTGGAGGTCCTCGTGCCATCACCCCGTCTCCGGTGGGTCCTGGGCGTGTCCGCGACCCTGGCGCTCGCCGTCGCCGGCCTCGCCGGCTCCGCCGTCGTCCGCTACGGCCCGCTGACACAGCCTTGGGGCTACCTGTTCCTCACCCTCGCCGTCCTCGGCACGGTGGGCACGACGCTGCTGTTCGTCATGCGCGCGCACGGCATCGACGACTGAGGCGGTCGCCTGCACGTCCCGGCCCCGCCGGGGTACTCACCCCGCGACCCCGACCGAGGAGGACGCCATGGACGACCAGCCCGACGACGACTGGAGCGGAAGCACCCGTCGACCCTGGTACAACCCCCCGATGCGGACGGGCGGCTCGGAGACCGGCGTCGGCGCCTGGCGCTGGGCCGTGCTGGGCATCGCCGTGCTGGTCGTGGCGGCGATCGTCGTGATCGTGCTGGTCGACCAGGACGTGCTCCCCCGCGCCTGGGCCTACGCGGTGCTGCCGGTCGCGATCATCGCCGCGGCCGCCTCGCGCGTCGTCACGACCCTGAAGGCCAAGGCCGCGACGGACCGCCGCACCTCACTCGACCCCGACGGACCCGACGTCCCGGACCCTCGACGAGCGTCCCGTCGGGCTCGAACCGCGACCCGTGCAGGGGGCAGTCCCACGTCTGCTCGACGTCGTTCCAGCGCACCACGCCGCCCAGGTGCGGGCAGACGCCGGAGACCGAGCGGACGCACCCGTCCACCGTCGAGGTGGCCACCGGCGGCCGGCCCCGCGTGACGACGCCCTGGCTCTCCCCCGGCACCTCGCCCGCGCGTGCGAGGGCGCCGAGCCAGCCCGACGCCAGGTGCCCGCCGACCGCGGCGTTCCACTGGGCCAGCGACGTCATCGAGCGTGGTCCCGTGAGCCGACCGGGCGGCACCAGCGGGAGCCGGCGGCCCTGCGCGACCGCCGCGGCGACCGCTCGCGCGCCCGCCACCCCGGCCAGGAGACCCCATCCTCCGAGACCCGTGACCACGTGGACCGGGGCCCGTCCTGGGGCCCGTCCGGCGATGGGCACCTCGTCGGGCGTCAGGTAGTCCTGTGCCGACCAGGCGGCGACCTCGGCGCCGACGTCGAGGTGCTCGCGGGCCCACTGGCGCACCGCCTCGAGGTGACGCCCTGCGGGTCCGGAGCGGCCCACCACGTGGCCGTGGCCCCCGACGAGCGCGAGCGGCGCCCGCCCCGGTCGCGGCACCCCACGCACCGTCCACGACGGCGACCCGACCGACACCGCCATCGGCAGTGCCTCCTCGCTCGTCTCGAAGGCGACGACGTACGAGCGGTGCGGCTTGACCGTCGCGAAGGCGGCCGTCCGGTCGAGCACGGGGATGCCGGTGGCGACGAGCACGTGAGCGGCCCTCAGCTCCTCACCGCCCTCGAGCGTGACGCAGGGGCTCGCGCCGCCGCTGACCTGACGGACGCGACGCCCGAGCCGGACGTCGACGCCCGCGGCGACGGCCTCGGCGCCGAGCGCCGCCACGTACGCGAGCGCGTCGACCTGCGGCTGGTCGTCCAGCACCACGGCTCCGTAGCCGGGCAGGCCAGCGGGTACCTCACGCTGCCAGCGCGTGGGCAGTCCTGCGCGCCGGGCGGCCGCGTTCTCGGCTCGCGTGTCGGACGTCCGGTCGCCGTCCGACGCCCAGGTGACCGCAGGGCGGTGCTGCACGTCGACGTCCCAGTGGTCGAGCAGCTGCTCGACCCACGTCTGCGCCTCCCGGCAGGCCTCGACGTACCGCGCGCTCGTCGCCGGCCCGTGGTGGGTCGCGATCGTCGAGAGACGCGTGCCCTGGAGCAGGCTGAGCTTGCCCGTCGACCGTCCGGACGTGCCGGCGCCCAACGTCGGGTGCGCCTCGACGAGCACCACCCGCCGTCCGTGGCGCGCGAGCTCGACGGCCGCGCTCAGGCCGACGACACCGCCACCGATGACGATGTCGTCGACGATGCCGCCGAGGGTGGTCCGTGTCGTCGGTGCGAGGCTCGCCTCGGTGTGCCAGCTCGTCCGTGCCGTCATGACTGCTCCGTCCGTCGGGTGTCGCGACCCTCCTCGTACCCGGCGAGGTCCGTGGCATGCAGGCTGACGACGTGGGTACGACGACGGCGTGACCACCCCCACGACCCCCGAGACCGACCCCAGCAGTTCCGAGCCCAGCACCACCGGGCCCAGCACGCCCAGGCCCAGCAGCACCGCCCTCGTGCTGATCGACCTGCAGGAGGACTTCCTCTCCACGCCGGGCCTCGCCCGACGTCGCGCCGGGCTGCTGGCGGCCGTGCACTGGTGGGTCGGTCAGGCGCGTCGACACGCTGCGCCCGTCGTCGAGGTCCGCACGGTGCTGCCGCGGGACCCGGCCACCTGGGCGCTGAACATGCGCGACGACGACAGTCCCGTCGCCCTCGAGGGCACCGACGGTGCGGGGCCGGTCTCCGAGCTGGCGGACGTCGACACGATCCTGGTGACCAAGCGTCGTGACGACGCCTTCCTCGACACCGAGCTGCTCGAGGTGCTGCGGGCCCACGACGTGGACCGGCTCCTGCTCGCCGGCGTCGCCACGCAGGCGTGCGTCGCGATGACCGCCGCGAGCGCGTACGCGCACGACTTCCGGGTCAGTCTCGCCGGCGGCGCGGTGGCCTCCGACGACGACCACGCACACCAGGAGGCGCTGCGCTGGCTGGCCGAGGAGTACCGCCAGGACGTCCGGGAGCCTCGCGAGGGCTGGCCGACGGCCTAGCGGCGTTGCTCGACCCGTGCCCGGCACTGCGGGCGCGGCGGCATCCGTCGCAGCGAGACACGGCCCTCGTGCACGACGGCACCTGAACGGGCCAGCTCGGGCAGCATGACGCTGAGGTAGGCGAGCGTCAGGTCCTCGCCAGGACACCGGTGGCCGCGCTCCCGGGAGCCCCCGCCCTGCGGCACGAGGTTGACGGCGGTGACCCGCTCCCTGGCGTACCGGAGCGGGTCGAAGACCTCGGGCCGCGCCCAGCTGCGCGGGTCGTGGTCCGTTCCCCACACGTCGAGCACGACCAGGGTGCCTGCCGGCACCTTCACGTCGCCCCATCGGGTGTCCCGCCCGGCGCGAGCGGCGAGCAGCGGGACGAACGGCGTCGTCCGGCGCACCTCCTGCGCGACGTCGATCGGTGACAGCGTCCCGTCCGCCAAGGCCGAGCGCAGCGCCGGGTGCTCGTCGAGCGCTCGCGCCCCACCGGCCACCAGCCAGGCGACGGCCACCTGCGGGCGCACGACGTTGAGGAGCTCCGTCGCGGCGACCTCGTCGGCGACCTGTCGCCCGTCCTCGTCGCGCAGGTCCGCCACCGCGCGCACCAGGCCCGAGGCCTCCGTGCCGTGTCGCGCCGCGCGCACCTGGTCGACGACCCAGGCCTGGGTCCTGGCCCGCGCGGCTCGCGCACGCTGGTGGCGAGGGCCCGCGACGGCACCGAACCCGTCGACCATGGCGACGAGGTCGCGCCGCAGCGGCTCCCACCCCCGAGGGTCGACCGCCAGGCCGGCCCGGTCCACGGCGACGCGCGTGAGCACCGCGCTCGCCCGCTCGAACACGTCCACCTCGCCGTCCCAGCCGGACACCTCCTCCCGCCAGGCCGTCCCGAGACGCGCGGTCGAGGCTCGCACCGCCTCCGCGTCGAGCACGTCGACGAACCAGTGCTTGCGCACGTCATGGTGCTCACCATCGAGGGTGTGCACGGCACCCGGACCGAAGAGCGGTTGAGCCACGAGGCCCGGCACGGCGTCGCGCCGTCGCAGGGCTTCGTCGCCGTAGAACCAGGCCGCCGCCTCCGCGCCGCGCACGATCAGCGCCCGCGCACCCGCGACCCGGGTCGGGGTGACGTCCTCGGCGTCCCGACGACGACGCTCGGAGAAGCGGTAGCCGTCCAGCAGGAGGAGCGGGCTGCGATCGAGCCAGGGGTGGTCCAGGGCGATGTTCTTGGTCATGCCCCTCGTGTTCCCGTCACGGCGTCGGGGAACCGCCGTGTGGCGGACGCGGGACGGGGTACGTCGTGCGACGGACGTGAGGAGGACCTGATGCGCCCCACCGGCAGCGGGAGACGCGCGGGGGTCGCCCTCGCGGTCGCGACGCTCCTCGTCGCCGCCGGGTGCGGCGTCGCGGACGATCCCTTGGCGTCGACCGTCGACGAGCTCACCTCGTCCGCGCGCTCGGCGTCGCTGGCCGTCCAGCTGCACGCGGAGGGTCGGACGACGTCCGCAGCGGTCAGGACGCAGCTCGACGACGCGACGCTTGACGCGTCGGACGCGCTACGCCGGACGGCCTCGCTCGACGTGCAGCCAGGACAGGTCGAACCACGCCACCAGGCCCTGCGCGTCGGTGCCGACACCCTCGACCTCCTGCACCACGTGTCCGACCTCGTGCGCGCGGGACGCGACGTACCTCGGCGGACCGCTGCCCGCCTCGACGACGTCGCGAACCGCCTCGCGCTGCTGTCGGCCGACGCGCGAGGAGCGACCTCGTGAACCGCCTGTTCGCTGCGACCCTCGGCATCCTCACCGCCATCGGCGGGTTCGTCGACATCGGCGACCTGGTGACGAACGCGGTGGTCGGATCGCGCTTCGGCCTCTCCCTCGCCTGGGTGGTCGTGGTCGGCGTCGTCGGCATCGTCCTGTTCGCGCACATGTCGGGCAAGGTCACGGCGATCAGTGGACGCGCCACGTTCGAGATCATCCGGGAGCGTCTGGGGCCGCGCGCCGCCCTGGTCAACCTCGGCGGCTCGATGGCACTCACGCTGCTGACGCTCGCCGCCGAGATCGGCGGGATCGCCCTGGCGCTGCAGCTGCTGGCCGGCGTCGCGCCGCTCACGATCGTGCTTCCCCTGGCGTTCGCGGTCTGGTGGATCGTCTGGCGGGTGCGCTTCAGCTGGATGGAGAACGCCGCAGGGCTCCTCGGTCTGCTGCTCGTCGGCTTCGTCGTCGCTCTCGTCGCCCTCGACCCCGACTGGACGGCTCTCGGCCGGCAGCTCGTCCCCTCCGTCCCGGCCGGGGGTGGCGAGAGCGGTCTCACCTACGCCTACTACGCCGTAGCCCTCTTCGGGGCCGCGATGACGCCGTACGAGGTGTTCTTCTTCTCCTCCGGCGCGGCCGAGGAGGGATGGACCTCCCGCGACCTGTGGATGTCGCGGCTGAACGTGCTGGTCGGCTTCCCGCTCGGCGGTGTGCTCTCGCTCGCCATCGCCGGCTGCGCCGCCGTCGTGCTCCTCCCGGCGGGCATCGCGGTCACGAGTCTCTCGCAGGTGCTGGCACCGGTCGCGGTCGCTCTGGGCGTCGTCGGCGTCGTCGTGGTGCTCGTCGGGGTCGTGGCCGCCACGACCGGAGCAGCGCTCGAGACGGCGCTCGCGTGCGGCTACTCCATCGCGCAGTACGCGGGCTGGCCCTGGGGCAAGCGTCTGCGGCCGGTGCAGGCGCCGCAGTTCCACGTCGTGGTCGCTGGCGCCGTCGCCCTGGCGTGCGTCGTCCTGGCCACGGGCGTCGACCCGATCATGGTCACCGAGTTCTCGGTCGTCTTCAGCGCCGTCGCCCTCCCCCTGACGTACTTCCCGGTCCTCGTGGTCGCGAACGATCCTGACTACGTCGGCGAGCACGTCAACGGGCGAGTCGTCAACGCGGTCGCGCTGGTCTACCTCGTGATCATCGGCGTCGCCGCGGTGGCAGCAGTGCCGCTCATGGTCCTCACCAGGATGGGGGCCTGACATGACCGAGGGCCCGCGACACCCGGCTCGGGGCCGGCTGGTCGACGTCAACCTGCACCTGCTCGACCGTCAGGTGCTCGACCGCGACGGCCTCCCCGTCCTCGCGGTCGACGACCTCGAGATCACGTGGCCAGGCCCCGGACCCACCGGGCGGCCTCAGGTCGACCGTCTCCTGCTCGGTTCCGGCCTGCTGACGCGGTTCTTCGGCGCTCGTGCGCCGTCATGGCGGCGCCGCGGCGTCCCTTGGCACGACGTCGCCTCGATCGACACGGCCGTCCACCTCGCCGTCGGCCGTGAGGAGCTCGATCTGCTCTGGGTGGAGCGGTGGTGGCGCGATGTGGTCGTCGCACGGATTCCCGGAGGCCGTCATGATCCTCGGTGAGCTGCTCGGCGCACTGGTCCTGCAGGACGGCGAGCGGGTCGGCGTGGTCGTCGACGCACGGCTCCTGGTGCCCGACGACGGGTCGGCGCCCGAGGTCGTCGGTCTCGTCATCGGTCCGCGACGAGGCACGGCGTTCCTGGGCTACGAGCGACGCAGCGCGCGTCGGCCGGCCCTGCTCGCGCACCTCTTCGCGTGGCCTCAGCGCGGGTCCTACCTCGTCGACGTCGCCGACCTGAGCTGGCAGCCCGACGACCGTCAGGTCGTGCTCACGAGCGGCTGCACGCGCTGGTCGTCGAGGCTGGACGACTGATCGGGGTCCTGGCCGGGGTCGAGCTCCTCCGCGTCGGCGTCGGGCTCGGCGCCTTCGGCGGGTGCCTCGGGATGGGGCGTGGTCATGACGGTCCTCCTCGGATCGGGTGACCGACGCGTACCCCGACGGCGGTCCCCCACGCACCTGTCGGTGTCGAGGCGCGGATCGGGTACGTCAGCCTCCATGGACGACACCGCCTGGACCCCTGCCGACCTCGACCGGCTGCACGACGCCATGACCGAGGAGAGGTCGCGGCTCCTCGAGCGGGTGGGCGACCACCACCGCTCGGGACCGGTCAGCGGCGACTCGGCCGACCGCGCGGAGCTCGGCGTCGAGACGGAGCTCGACGTCCTCATCGAGACGCAGGACCGTGAGCTCCTGCGCCAGGTCGACATCATGCTCGAGCGGCTCGAGAGCGGCCTCTACCCGGTCTGCGTCGCCTGCGGCGCGCCCGTCGGCCGCGCGCGCCAGGAAGCCTTCCCGCGCGCCACGAGCTGCGTCGACTGCGCTCGCAGCCCACGCCGCTCCTGAGCGGAGAACCCCCTCCCCCGCTCGGGACGCGTCAGTCCTGCTGCTCCCCGCTGATGCCCAGTTCGTGTTCGAGTTGGGTGATGCGTTGGGGTGCGTCGGTGGTGTGGTGGGGGTCGGTGGCGATGACGCGGTGGAACCATTGGAGGGCTTCGTGGG
>NZ_LUNH01000061.1:0-28057 GCF_001628525.1 Aeromicrobium sp. REDSEA-S38_B2
AACCACGCTCGATCACCCACCGCTCACCCTCGACCAGACGAGAACCAGGCATACCCACCTCCAGTAGTCACATCGTCTTGCAACTACCGGTTGAGACCAGGCTGCGTTCGTGACGGGATCCGGACACGAACGCAACATCGTGAGGGCCTGAGCGCACGAAGGAAGAATCGTGCGTCACCCGACCGCCCAGCCGCGCCCCGAGGCCCGGACCAGCCCCCACCCGGCCACCAGGTCGAGGCCCTTTCGGAGGCCACCCCAGCGCCAGCCGAGGCGGCGTAGCGGCGGGCCGAGACGGGCGCGGGCAGCGCAGCGGCAGAAAGAGACGGACGCCGGCAGCGCACCAGCAGGCCCCGACCCCGCACGCAGCGCAGCACCGCGGTCGCGACGACCCGCGGCAGCGCAGCAGCCGGTCTTGGGCTCAGCGGTCGCGCAGGATGGCGCGGATCCGCGCGACCCGGTCGGCGACGGCGGCCTCGTGACCGTGGCGGCCGGGCTCGTAGTAGTCGCGTCCGTCGACGTCGTCGGGCGCGTACTGCTGGGTGACCACGCCGCGCGGGTCGTTGTGGGCGTAGCGGTAGTCGTGCCCGTGGCCGAGCTTCTTGGCGCCGGAGTAGTGCGCGTCGCGCAGCGCCGGGGGCACGGCACCCACCCGGCCGGCGCGGACGTCGGCCTGGGCGGCGTCGATCGCCCGCACGACGGCGTTCGACTTGGGCGCGGTGGCGAGGTGGATGACCGCCTGGGCGAGCGGGATGCGCGCCTCGGGGAACCCGATCAGCGCGACGGCCTGCGCGGTGGCGGTGGCGACGGGCAGCGCCGTCGGGTCGGCCATGCCGATGTCCTCGCTGGCGTGGATCATCAGACGTCGTGCGATGAACCGGGGGTCCTCGCCCGCCTCGACCATGCGCGCGAGGTAGTGCAGGGCGGCATCGACGTCGGAGCCGCGGATGCTCTTGATGAAGGCGCTCGTGACGTCGTAGTGCTGGTCGCCCTGGCGGTCGTAGCGCACGGCGGCCTTGTCGACGGCGAGCGCGGCGTCGTCGACGGTGACCTCGGTGCGACCCTGGCTGAGCGTCGCCCCCGCGGCGGCCTCGAGGTAGGTGAGGACACGACGACCGTCGCCACCGGCCAGCCGCACGAGGTGGTCGCGGGCGTCGTCGGTGAGGCTGACCCGTCCCCCGAGGCCCCGGTCGTCCTGGACCGCCCGGTCGATCATGACGGCGACGTCGCCGTCGTCGAGCGACTGCAGGGTGAGCAGCAGCGACCGGCTGAGCAGCGGCGAGATGACGCTGAAGTGCGGGTTCTCGGTGGTGGCGGCGATGAGCGAGACCCAGCGGTTCTCCACGCCCGGCAGCAGTGCGTCCTGCTGGGCCTTGGAGAAGCGGTGCACCTCGTCGACGAACAGCACCGTCTCGACGCCGTTCTGCAGGGCGCGCCGGGCGCCGGCGATGACGTCGCGGACCTCCTTGACGCCCGCGGAGACCGCCGAGACCTCGACGAAGCGTCGGTGCGTGTGGTTGCTGATCAAGGAGGCGATCGTGGTCTTCCCCGTGCCCGGAGGTCCCCAGAGCAGGATCGTGAGCGGCTGGTCGCCGTCGATCACCTGCCGCAGCGGCGACCCCGGCACGAGCAGGTGCTCCTGGCCGACGAGCTCGTCGAGCGTGCGCGGGCGCATGCGCACCGCGAGCGGCGCCGAGGAGTGGGCGTTGCCGGCGAGCGAGCCCGAGGAGTCCGGACGCGCCACGGGGCGCACGTCGTCCCCGGGCAGGTCGAACAGTCCGTCGTCGCTCACCCCACGAGCCTAGTCACCGGCGCCGACACGTCCGGATGCTGTGCCAGGGTGAGGCCATGGGTCCGTTCTCACGCTCCGCCCCCGCCGACGAGCCCGCCCGGCCGGGCCCCACACCCGTCGGCGCGTTCTGGGACTGGTGGACCGAGGAGGGGCGGCACCTCGACCCGTCTCAGGCAGGACCGGCCCACGCCGCGCTCGACGGGCTGCTGGCGGCGATCGACCCCGACCTGACCTGGCACCTGGGTCCCGGCCGCACCGCGCAGCACCGGCTCACCGTGTCGGCCGGCGGCCTCGCCGACGCCCGTCCCGCCGCCGAGCGGTGGTTCCGTGCCGCTCCCCCGACGGACGCCACGTGGGAGTACGCGCCGGCGGTCGAGGCCGACCCCACCGCGTTCGACGCCGTGCTCGAGGTCGACGGTGCCGCCGTCGACCTCGCGAAGGTCGTGCTCGCCGTCGAGACCGACCTCGAGGCGCTACGCGTGCACGTCGGCGTGCACCATCCAGCGTTCGCCGAGCTGCCCGAGCGGGTGCACGGCCCGTTGACCTTCATGGTGCTCGACTGGGCGCTGGGCGAGGACGACGTCGCGCGCTGGGTGGGCGGGGTCGAGCCGCTGGTCGACGCCCCGTCACCGGCACGCACCGTGGCGGACCTGCAGGCTGCGGTGGCCGTGTGCGCCGAGGAGCGCGACACCGACGTGTGGTCGGCGCTCTCTGGACAGACCGCCGAGGGTCGTCCGGTGTTCGCGCTCGCCCGCACCGGCGCGCGATGGGTCGACGCACCGACCCTCGACCTGCACCACGCGCTCGTCGCCACGTTCCAGCCGGACGAACGCGGTCTGCCCTCCCCCGAGGAGCTCGGCAGGCTGCAGGCCCTCGACGACTCCCTCACCGCGACCATCGAGCCGCGCGGGCTGGTCGTCGCCCAGGTGACGACCGACGGCACCCGGACCCTGCACGTCTACACCGACGGCGAGGACCAGAACGCCGGCGCCGACGTCGCCCGATGGGCCTCGACCCACGGACTGACCGTCACCGACGAGCGCGACCCGGGCTGGACCCGCGTCCGCCACCTGCTCGGCTGAGGGCCACCGTGCAGCTGCGTCCTGCTCGTGACGACTGTGGCTCCTGGCACGTCCGGCGACCGGGACCGTTCGCCGTCACGTACTGGCTGCTGAGCAACACCGTCACGAACCTGTTCGACGCGTTTCTGGGGGGCACCCTCCACGTCTGGAGCCTGTTCCCGGGCGCGCGCCACGACGGCTACGTCGGGATGCTCGACGTCACCGAGGGCGAGCGGGTCGTGGCCCCGGGGCTGCGAGGATTCAGGTGGGTCCTGGAGGTCACGGTCGACGGCCTGGTCCTCGCGACGGTCACGACCGGTTCTCGCACGCCAATCGTGCTGCCACACCCCGTCGCGGTCGTGGTGCGCCCGCGATACGGGGTCCGCCGTTCCCGGCTGGCGCACACGCCCTGGCGAGCCCGGCTGACGCTCCCCTCGGACAAGGTCGTGGAGCTGGTCGGCCCCTGGTTCGTGCTCTGCCACGCTGCCCGAACGCTCGCGTGGCCCTCGCCGACGACCGCGCGCTGAGCAGGGTCGACCGGCCGGCGCGAGTTCACGACGCGGGGGCAGCGTCCTCCTCGTCGTCCTCGGGCTCGGCGTCGACCCCGGCCTCGGCGCGCTGCTCGGGCGTGATCGGCGCGGGCGCCGCGGTCAGCGGGTCGTACCCGCCGCCGGACTTCGGGAACGCGATGACGTCGCGGATGGAGTCGGTGCCGGCCAGCAGACCGACCGTGCGGTCCCAGCCGAACGCGATGCCGCCGTGCGGCGGGGCTCCGTAGGCGAACGCGTCGAGCAGGAAGCCGAACTTGTCCTGCGCCTCCTCCTCGCCGATGCCCATGATCTCGAAGACGCGCTTCTGGACGTCGGGGCGGTGGATACGGATCGAGCCGCCACCGACCTCGTTGCCGTTGCAGACGATGTCGTAGGCCTGGGCGATCGAGCTGCCCGGGTCGTCGAGCGAGGCGGGGTCCTGCGGCGCGGTGAACGCGTGGTGCACGGCGGTCCACTCGCCGCCGCCCACCGCGACGTCGCCGGAGTCGAGCTCGCTCACGGCCTCGAACATCGGCCAGTCGACGACGAAGCAGAACGCCCACGCCGACTCGTCGATGAGGTTCTCGCGCCGGGCGATCTCGATGCGCGCGGCACCGAGGAGCTGGCGCATCGTCTTCGTGGGGCCGGCGGCGAAGTAGATCGCGTCGCCCGGCTTCGCGCCGGCAGCCTCCGCGAGTCCCTCGCGCTCGGCCTCGGACAGGTTCTTCGCGACCGGACCGCCCAGGGTGCCGTCCTCGCCCACGAGCACGTAGGCGAGGCCACGAGCGCCGCGCTGCTTGGCCCACTCCTGCCAGCCGTCGAGCGTGCGACGGGCCTGCGAGCCACCGCCCGGATGCACCACCGCGCCGACGTAAGGCGCCTGGAACACGCGGAAGGGGGTGTCCTTGAAGTAGTCGGTCAGCTCGACGAGCTCGAGGTCGAAGCGCAGGTCGGGCTTGTCCGAGCCGTAGCGACGCATCGCGTCGGCGTACGTGATCCGCGGGAACGGCCGGGGCAGCTCGACGTCGATGAGCCGCCACAGCTCGGCGTAGATCTCCTCGGCGAGCGCGATGACGTCGTCCTGGTCGACGAAGCTCATCTCGACGTCGAGCTGGGTGAACTCGGGCTGCCGGTCGGCGCGGAAGTCCTCGTCGCGGTAGCAGCGTGCGATCTGGTAGTACCGCTCCAGGCCGCCGACCATGAGCAGCTGCTTGAACAGCTGGGGGCTCTGCGGCAGCGCGTACCAGCTGCCGGGACGCAGGCGCGCAGGAACCAGGAAGTCGCGGGCGCCCTCGGGGGTCGAGCGGGTGAGCGTGGGCGTCTCGACCTCGACGAACTCGTGACGGCCGAGCACCTCGCGTGCGACGGCGTTGACCTTGCTGCGCAGGCGGAGGTTGTGGGCCGGGCCCGAGCGGCGCAGGTCGAGGTAGCGGTGGCGCAGCCGCACCTCCTCACCGACCGTGCCCGCGCTCGACGACGCGGCGTCGTCGATGGGGAAGGGCAGCGGCGCCGAGGCGCTGAGGATCTCGACGTCGCTCGCGATGACCTCGATCTCGCCGGTCGGGATGGCCGGGTTCTCGTTGCCCTCGGGACGCTTCTCGACCGTGCCGACGATCTTCAGGCAGTACTCGGCTCGCAGCTGGTGCGCGACCTCCTCGCGGACGACGACCTGCACGACGCCGCTGGCCTCGCGTAGGTCGATGAACGCGACCCCGCCGTGGTCGCGCCGGCGCGCCACCCATCCGGCGAGGGTGACCTGCTCGCCCACCTGGGCGGCGGTCAGGCTTCCGGCGGCGTGGGTGCGGATCACGGCGTGGTCTCCTTCGAGTGGTGGCCGAGCCCGACGACGGTGGGCGTCAGGTCGGCGGCGGGGGGCGTCCAGGTGTCGGGGTCGACGTCGACCTGGTCGCCGGTACGGATGTCCTTGACACTAGGCGGTTCGCCCGGGAAGAGGACGTACGGGATGCCGCGCCGCTCGGCGGTGCGGATCTGCTTGCCGAACTTCTGCGCCGCCGACGACACCTCGGTGGGGATGCCACGGCGCCGCAGCCGCTGCGCGAGGGCGTCGCTCGCCGCCCGCGACTCCTCGTCGGTCACGGCGACGAGCACGGCCGACGGCACGGGTCGGCTGCTGGTCAGACCGTTCGCGACGAGCGGCACGAGCAGCCGCGACAGGCCGAGCGAGATGCCTACGCCGGGGTACGTGCGCCGTCCGTCGGACGCGAGCTCGTCGTAGCGCCCGCCGGAGCAGACGGAGCCGAGCTGCTCCTGCCCCGTCATGCGCGTCTCGAACACGGTCCCGGTGTAGTAGTCGAGCCCGCGCGCGATGCGCAGGTCGGCGGTCACCCGCACGCCCTCGACGTCGGCGCACGCGGCGACCACCGTCGCGAGCTCGTCGAGCCCCTCGTCGAGCAGCGGATGCTGCACGTCGAGCGCGCGGACCCGCTCGACGAACGAGGTGTCCTCGGTGCTGATCTCCGCCAGCGCGAGGCAGGCGCGGGCGGGGTCGTCGTCGAGGCCGGTCTCCGCGAGCAGCTCGAGGATGCGCTCGCCCGGCAGCTTGTCGAGCTTGTCGACGACCTGCATGACGGCGGTGGGCTCCGCGACGCCGAGGCCACGGTAGAAGCCCTCGAGCACCTTGCGGTTGCTGACCTGCAACGTGAACCACGACGGGTCGTCCGGTCCGGCGCCGAGGACCCTCGAGACGGCGGCGAGCGCCTCGGCCATCACCCGCGCGACCTCGACGTCGGCGTGGAAGGGCAGGGTGCCGTCGCCCACGATGTCGATGTCGGCCTGCGTGAACTCGCGGAAGCGGCCCTGCTGCGGACGCTCGCCGCGCCACACCTTCTGGACCTGGTAGCGACGGAACGGGAAGGCCAGCTTGCCGGCGTTCTCCACGACGTAGCGCGCGAACGGCACGGTGAGGTCGAAGTGCAGGGCGAGCGCGTCGGAGCGGGAGCCCACCTCGACGGAGGCGTCGTCGTGGATGCGACGCACGACGTACACCTCCTTGTCGATCTCGCCCTTGCGCAGCAGCGTCTCGACGGGCTCGACGGCCCGCGTCTCGACGTTGGCGAACCCGTGCAGCTCGAACACGTGGCGCAGGGCGTCGACGACCGCCACCTCCACCGCACGGTCGGCGGGCAGCAGCTCGGGGAATCCACTCAGCTTCGCCATGTCAGCCCTCCTGCAGCTCGGCGAGGAACGGGTTGGTGGCGCGCTCGCGCCCGATCGACGTCTGCGGGCCGTGACCGGGGAGGACGACGACGTCGTCGCGCAGCGGCAGGACCTTCTCGCGCAGGCTCTGCAGCATCTGGTCGTGGTCGCCGCCGGTCAGGTCGGTGCGACCGATCGAGCCGGCGAACAGGAAGTCGCCGGAGAACATCACCTGCGACACCGTCCCCTCGGAGACGCCGCTGCCGTCCCAGTCGACCCGGTAGTAGACGGTGCCGGGCGTGTGGCCGGGGACGTGGTCGACGCTGAGGCTCAGGCCGTCGACCTCGATCACGGCACCGTCGACGGCGTCGCGCACGTCGGCGGGCTCGACGAACTCCGGCAGGTCGTGCAGGCCGAACTGCGCGCGCAGCATCGCGGCGGACGGTCCGGAGATCGCCGCCATCGGGTCGCTCAGCAGGTGCCGGTCGGCGGGGTGGATCCACACCGGCGCGTCGAACTCGCGTGCGACGTCCTGCGCGTTCCAGAGGTGGTCGAAGTGACCGTGGGTGACGAGGACGGCCTCGACGCGCAGGTCGTGCTCGGTGACGACCTGGCGGACCCCGTCGAGGGCGTCCATGCCCGGGTCGACGACGACGCACCCGGCACCCGCCTCGCGGGCGAGCACGTAGCAGTTGGCCTGCAGGGGGCCGGCGGGGAAGGACGTGAGCAGCACGCCCCACAGGGTACGCGGGGCGTGGCGGCCCCCGGACCACGGCGGGCGCCCCGCCGAGGCGTCCCGACGGGCGGCGGGGTGGCGGAGTCGGGGTGGCGTCCTCCTAGACTGTCGCCATGACCACCGCCGAGCACCCGTGGGGCCGCGTCGACGCCGAGGGGACGGTCTTCGTCAAGACCGGTGACTCCGAACGAGAGATCGGCGAGTGGAAGGTCGGGGACCCCGCCGAGGGGCTCGCCTTCTACGTCCGACGCTTCGAGGGCCTCGAGACCGAGGTCGACCTCCTCGAGAAGCGTCTCGCCTCGGGTGCGCTGTCGCCCGACGAGGCCGCCAAGGCCGTCGCGAAGGTGCGCGGGGAGGTGACCGACGCCGCCGCGATCGGCGACCTCGCCTCCCTCGAGGCGCGGCTGGACGCGCTGGCCCCCGCCATCGAGAAGCAGCGCGAGGAGCGTCGGGCGGAGCGTGAGGCCAAGGTCGCCGAGGCGACCGTCGCGAAGACGCGCATCGTCGAGGAGGCCGAGAAGATCGCGGCCGGCCAGGACTGGCGTGCAGGCGCCGACCGGCTGCGCGAGCTGCTCGAGGAGTGGAAGGCGCTCCCCCGGCTCAGCAAGTCGGCCGACGACCAGCTCTGGCACCGCTTCAGCGCCGCGCGCACCGCGTACACGCGCAAGCGCAAGGCCCACTTCGCCGAGCAGAACACCCAGCGCGAGGCCGCGCAGAAGGTCAAGGAGAAGCTGATCGCCGAGGCCGAGGCGCTCTCCTCCTCCACCGAGTGGGGCCCGACGTCGGGCGCCTACCGCGACCTCATGACCCGCTGGAAGGCCGCCGGCTCCGCGCCGCGCAACGTCGAGGACAAGCTCTGGAAGCGCTTCCGCGCCGCGCAGGACGTCTTCTTCCAGGCCCGTGACGCCGCGAACGCCGCGCTCGACGAGGAGTTCGCGGCCAACGCGGTCGTGAAGGAGCAGCTCCTGGTCGAGGCCGAGGCGCTGCTGCCCGTCACCGACCTCGACAAAGCACGTCGCGCGCTCAACGACATCGCCGACCGCTGGGAGGCCGCGGGCAAGGTGCCGCGCGGCCGGGTCAAGGAGCTCGAGGGACGTCTGCGCACGGTCGAGCAGGCCGTCCGGGCCGCCGGTGAGCAGGAGTGGAAGCGTTCGGACCCCGAGAAGTCCGCCCGCGCCGACGACATGATCGGCAAGCTGCAGCGCGCGATCGACGAGACCCGTGAGGCCCTCGCGAAGGCCGAGGCGGCCGGCGACGCGCGCAAGGTCAAGGACCTGAGCGCGAAGCTGGAGTCGAACGAGTCGTTCCTGGCGATGGCGCAGAAGGCCGCCGCCGACTTCGGCTGAGTCCCGACACCGACCGTTCGGCTGGTGTTCACCGCATCAGCCTCCCCAGCGTCGTCGCGCTCCTAGGCTGGCGCGGTGCCGCACCCCTCTCGAGGCCGTCGTGCCCCGGTCACGGTCCTGTCCGCCGTCCTCGTGACGGGCGTCCTGGCCGTCACGGCCTCGAGCGCCCAGGCGGCGCCCCCGACGCCCGCGCCGGTGCTGGCCGTCGTAGTCGCCGACGCCGACGACCCGACCACCTACCCGAACGGCACGTCAGCGGCGCTGGACGACGTGGACCGCGTCCTCGCGCGGTGGCGTGCGGAGACCGGCTGGGTCTTCGGGCGCGGTCGTACGGTGACGACCTCGCAGGCCCCCACCTCCTGCGCCGAGGAGGACGTCCGACGGTGGGCAGCCGCGCAGCTCGACGGCACCGACCTCGCGGACACCGACGTGAGCGTCCTGGCGCTGACGCCCTGTGACGACCCGTCATGGACGATCGAGCGCCGCGGAGACGACCCGGCCACCATCGGCCTGTCTCTCGGACGCGACGCGGTGCGACCGACGCTGCACCCCCTGGTCGGCAGGGTGGCTCGCGTCCCGACCGTGCACGCCCGCATCCTCGACGACGACGGTCGGGTCGTGCAGGTCGCGGCGAACCCCTATGGCGGCACCGGCACCGGCGCCGCGTCGCTCGGGAGCGAGCCCGGCGCGCTCGACTCCGTCGTCCGCTCGGCGCTGGGCGTGCTCCAGGCCGGCGAGGTGGCCGTCTTCGACGGTGACGACGACCTCGACGAGACCCGTACCTTCGAGCTCGCCTCGCGTGGCGCCGCCAGCGGCCTGCGCGGGCTCGCGGTCCGCGACGCGAGCACCGGCCACCGGCTGTGGTTCGACTACCGCGACCGGACCGGTCTGGACGCCGACGCACCCTACGGCGGCGAGCGACGCAGCCACCGCGTCCGCTGGACGACCGGCGTCACCGTCACGTCCACCGAGCAGGGACTGCTCAACCTCGTGCCGCGCGCCGCACCCGCCGACGACGGGTCGCCGTCGTGGGACGGGGCCTTCGGGCCCGGGACGACGCTGCGCAGCGGCCGGCTCACCGTCGTCTTCGGCGAGCAGGCGGAGCGCGCGACCGTGACCGTCACCCGCGAGGGTCGCTACGACGCCGCGTTCGAGGGCGGCGTGCCGCGGGTCGTCGGATCCGTGCGGGTCGGCGGGACCGCGCGGGTCGCCTACGACGCGATCTCGCCGGAGCCGACCACGCAGGGCGTGCAGTGGTACCTCGACGGGGAGCCGGTGCGGGGCGCGACGGGGCAGACCTTCCGCCTCGGTCGGGACGACCTGCACGCGCGCCTGTCAGTCCGACTGCGGGCCGACCGAGACCGCTACGTCCCGATCGACCGGACCTCGGCGGGCGTCCGCGTCGGCGCCGGCGTGTTCTCGGCGCCTCGCCCCGTCGTGCGGGGTTCCCTGCGCGTCGGCACGCGCGCGTCGGTGTCGCTCGGCACCTGGACGCCGCGCAGCACCTACACGGCCGTCCAGTGGTACGCGGACGGGAAGGCCCTGCGTCGCGCGGACGACCGCACCCTGCTCGTCACGAGGGCCCTGCGCGGCAAGCAGCTCTCCGTGCGGGTACGGGGCACGCGGGTCGCCTACCAGGACCTGACCCTCACCTCGGTCGCTCGTCGCGTCCCGCGCTGAGGCCCGGAGCGGGCCCAAGCCGCGCGGCGCGCCGACCGGGTCAGCGGCGCTGCGGTGCGAGCGTGCGGGTGTAGAGCGCCCGTCCCTCGACGTCGCGCAGCGTGACGGTCAGCGCCTGCGTGACGGCGTCGATCTCGACCTCGCCGAAGAACTGGAACCCGTCCGCTGGTCCGGTGTTGGGCGTCGGCGGGGCGGCGACGAACTCCGCGCGCGGACCGAACGTCGCGTCGAGCCGGTTCGGTCCGAAGGCACCGGCGTTCAACGGGCCGGACACGAACTCCCAGAACGGGTCGAAACGCTGGTAGGCGGCCCGGTCGGGCGAGTAGTGGTGCGCCGCCGTGTAGTGCACGTCGGCCGTGAGCCACACGTGGTTGCGGATGCCGGCGTCCTGCAGCGCCGTGAGGACCTGCGCGATGTCGATCTCGCGACCGCGCGGCGCCCCGGCGTCGCCCTGGGCCAGACCCTCCTGCGCGCTGCTGCCGTCGGGCACGACCAGCCCGATCGGCAGGTCCGCCGCGATGACCTTCCACGTGGCGCGGGAGGCGCGCAGCTCACGCAGCAGCCAGCGGGTCTGCTCGGCGCCGAGCACCCCTCCGTCGCCCGAGGTCTCGTCATTGGCCGTGTTCGGGTCCTTGTGGGTGCGCATATCGAGGACGAAGACGTCGAGCAGCGGTCCTTGGTGCAGGACGCGGTAGACCCGGCCGACCCGGTCGGGCGAGATCTCGGCGACGGGCACGTAGTCGTGGAACGCGCGCCGCGCCCGCGCCGCCAGCACGTCGACGCGACGCTCGGTGTACCGCGCGTCGTCCAGGACCTCGCCGGGGTACCAGTTGTTGGTGACCTCGTGGTCGTCCCACTGCGTCACCTGCGCGGTGCTCGCCAGGAATGCGCGCCAGTTCTCCGCCTCCAGGTTGTAGCGGTACTGGCCTCGGTACTCGGCGAGGGTCTCGGCGACCTTCGACTTCTCCTCCGTGACGAGGTTCGTCCACGTCCGGCCGTCCGACAACGGCACGGACGCCTGCACGGGACCGTCGGCGTACACGGTGTCGCCGCTGCAGAGGAAGAAGTCGGCGTCGCGGCGGGCCATCGCGTCGGCGATGCGGAAGCCGCCCAGGTCGGGGTTGACGCCCCAGCCCTGTCCGGCGACGTCGCCGGACCACAGGAAGCGGACGTCGCGCCGCCGTCCGCCGAGCGTCCGGACCCGGCCGGAGACGGGACGTCCCGAGCGGCGCGGGTCGTGCAGGTCGACGGCCCGCAGCCGGTAGTGCACGTCGGTCCCGGGCGGGAGCCCTCGCACCGTCCACTGCCCGGTGAGGTCGGTGTCGGGCGTGACGCGCGGACCAGGGACGGTCACGGCGCGCCGGAAGGAGGGGTCGCGCGAGGTCTCCGCGACGAGTCGCGCCGGCCGGTCGGCCCGCCCCCACAGCGTGGCCTGCCCGGCGTGCACGTCACCGGCCTGCACCCCGTGCGTCAGCTCGGGCCTGCCCCGCCGCACGAGAGCCGGCACACCCCGCGCTGACGCCGGCCCACCCCCCAGCAGCACCCCACCGGAGGTGGCAGCGGCGAGCGCAGCAGCGCGGACGACGGTACGGCGATCGATCTCCCCCGAGCTCATGCCACGACCCTCCCTCACCCGTCTGACCACCGGGTGTCGCGCCGGTGACCTGCACGTGGCGCAGGAGGGCCTGCTGGTGCGCTGCCTCGGCTTGCGCTGGGGGTGGTCTCCGAAAGGGCCTCGACCGGGCGGTTGGCGACCGCGCTGGTCTCGGGTCTCGGGCTGTGGCTCGCGCGGGACTCACAATCTGCGTTGGTGGGTTGAAGGCCAAGGCTTCTGCGTTTGCTGCGGGATCCCGTCGTGGATGCAGAAGCGTTCGGCCTCGAGTGCACGAAGGACGAATCTTTGATGCAGTGTGGGGGACGGACGAGAAGCCGGCCCCCACGTTCCACCCCACCGCCATGCGGCCGATTCGGTGGCACAGTCCTCGATCGTCCGGTTAGATAAATCGTATGGACGAAGCCCCCGGGGAGGGCGGGGCGCGGACGTTGACCGCGCGCCGCGAGACGCCCGCCACGACGACCGACCCCGACCGCGCGGTCGAGGCGACCGGACTGCTCGACACCCCGCGCGAGGAGCGGTTCGACCGGTTCACGCAGCTGGCTCGCACCATCTGGGGCGTGCCGATGTCGAGCATCAACCTCTTCGACCACGAGCGGTCCTTCCTGAAGTCGACCGCCGGCATCGACGGGGTCACCGAGGTCAGGACGAGCGACACGTTCTGCGAGACCACGCGCGAGCACGACGCGCCCCTCGTCGTCACCGACGCCGTGGAGGACCCGACGTTCGCCTCACTGCCCACCGTCACCGCCTTCGGGGTCCGCTTCTACGCCGGTCACCCGATCCGCGACCAGCACGGCACGACGATCGGGACGCTCTGCCTGTACGACACGAGCCCCCGCGAGTTCGGCGACCACGACCTCACGATGCTCGAGCAGCTCGCGACCTGCGTGCAGGACGAGGTGCACCTCAGCTCCGACCGCGAGCACGCCACGTCGGTGCAGCAGGCCCTGCTCCCCCGCGGCGTCCCTCCCGTGCCGGGCTACACGTTCGCCGCCACCTGCGTCGCCACCGGGCTCGTCGCGGGCGACGCCTTCGACCACCGCGAGCTCGAGGGCGGGCACTACGTGCTCGTCGCCGACGTCATGGGCAAGGGCACCGCCGCCGCCATCCTCATGTCGGCGGTTCGGACCGTCATCCGGGCGGAGATGCGCCGCTTCGCCGAGACCGACCCGGCCACGCGCGGCCACCTGGGCGGTGTGCTCGAGCGCGCTCGCGACGTCGTCCAGGACGACCTGGAGGCCGCCGAGGCGTTCGTCACCGTCTTCCTCGGCTGGGCCGACCCGCACACCGGCGTCCTGTCGTTCGTCGACGCCGGACACGGGCTCTCCGTGGTCGTCCACCACGACGGGAGCACCACGACCCTCGGCTCCGACGACCTGCCGCTCGGCGTCGACGCGACGTCCGACTGGCACGAGCAGCGCGTCGAGCTCGCCGCGGGCGACACGTTCGTGTGCTTCAGCGACGGTCTGCTCGACGTCGTCCCCGACATCGAGGTGCCCTCGGCCGCCGTGAGCCGCCTGGTGGCCGCCACGGGTTCGCCCCACCGGCTCGTGCGCGAGGTCGAGCGGCTCGCCCTCGCCGTGCCCGTGCGCGACGACGTGACGGTGCTGGCGGTGCGCAAGGACGCGGCGGAGTGAGCTCACCGCTCTGGCAGGTCCGGCTCCTGGTCGTCCTCACGGCCGTCCTCGGGGTCAACTACGTCCTCTGGCGCTGGTTCTTCTCCGTCAACTGGCCGGCCTGGTGGATCGCCGTGCCGTTGGTGATCGCCGAGACGTACAGCGTCATCGACTCGCTGCTGTTCGGCATGACCATGTGGCGCTCGAAGCGACGTCCCGCCCCGCCGGACGCACCGCCCGACGCCACCGTCGACGTCTTCATCACCACCTACAACGAGCCGCTCGACCTCGTGCAGCGCACCGCCCTGGCGGCCGCCGAGATCCGTCACCCGCACCAGACGTGGATCCTGGACGACGGCAACCGCCCGGAGCTCGCCGCCTGGGCGGAGCAGCACGGCATCGGCTGCCTGCACCGCACGGCCGACTGGGTCGACCGTCCCCGGCACGCCAAGGCCGGCAACATCAACAACGCGCTCATGGCCACGGAGGGTGAGTTCATCCTCATCCTCGACGCCGACCAGGTACCAACCCCCGACATCCTCGACCGTGTCCTCGGCTACTTCGACGACCCGCGCATGGCGCTCGTCCAGACGCCGCAGTACTTCGTCAACGTCGACGACGCCGACGTGCTCGGCAGCCAGGCGCCGCTCTTCTACGGGCCCATCCAGCAGGGCAAGGACGGCTGGAACGCCGCGTTCTTCTGCGGCTCGAACGCGGTCATCCGCCGCGAGGCGCTCATGCAGCTCGGCGTCTCGCGCTACGCCGACGAGCTCGAGCGCAGCGTCCGCACCGCCCTGCGCACGGCGCGAAAGATCGTCGGCCGCGCGCGGTCGGGCATCGAGGAGTCCGACGCCTCCCTGCGCACCCTGCTCGACAGCATCGACTACGACGCCCGACGCGCGCTGGGCGCGCTCGACCGCGGCGAGGCCGTCGCCGACGTGACGTTCCGGTTCGGCCTGCGTCTGCGCGACGCCGAGCGCGAGGTGGCCCGCTCCGACGCGCGGCTGCTCGCCGACGACGTCGCCGCCATCGCCGCCCTCGAGGACGGGCTGTCGACGGACGGCCTGGACGCGGTCGACGTCGAGGTGCTCGCCGCGACGCTGGAGCGTGACTGGTCGGCGGCCGGGGCGCTCAGCAGCGTGCGACGACTCGTCGACGCGGTCGACGTGTCGCGACTCGACGAGGCGCAGCCCGTCATGCCGCTGGCGACCATCTCGGTCACCGAGGACATGGCCACCGCGATGCGCCTGCACGGCATGGGGTGGCGCACGGCCTACCACCACGAGGTCCTCGCCCACGGTCTCGCGCCGGAGGACATGGCCTCGATGCTCACGCAGCGACTGCGCTGGGCCCAGGGCACGGTCCAGGTGATGTTCCGCGAGAACCCGCTCGTGCAGCGGGGGCTGTCGTGGCCGCAGCGCCTCATGTACTTCGCGACGATGTGGAGCTACCTGTCCGGCTTCGCCGCCATCGTCTACATCGGCGCACCGGTGGTCTACCTGATCCTCGGCGTGCTGCCCGTGCAGGCCCTGAGCAGCGACTTCTTCATCCGCCTCGTGCCGTTCCTGGTCGTGAACCAGCTCTTGTTCTTCGTGGTGGGGCGCGGGGTGAAGACCTGGCGCGGCCAGCAGTACTCGCTCGCGCTGTTCCCGGTCTGGATCAAGGCGTTCACGTCGGCCTTCGGCAACGTGTTCCGCGGCCGCGCGCTCGACTTCGCCGTGACGCCGAAGGTCGTCACGCCCACCGAGGGACGTCCCCGCTGGGACCTCATCAGGCCGCAGCTGATCGCCATGGGCCTGCTCGTCGCGGCTCTCGTCATCGGCGGCATCCGCCTCGCCGTGGGTCAGGCCCAGCCGCTGGGTACGGCACTGAACGTGGTGTGGGTCGTGTTCGACCTCGTCATCCTGAGCATCATCATCCGGGCCGCGCGGTACCGCGGCAGCGCATCGGTCGAGGAGAGGACCCCCGCATGACCGACATCCACGTCGCCCACACCGAGCGCGGGATCGGGGTCGTCACCCCGGTCGGCCGGCTCACGATGGTCGTCACCCGCCAGCTGACCGAGGCCATCACCGGCCTCGTCGACGGGGGGACGTCCAAGGTCGTCGTCGACCTGGGCGAGACGACGTTCCTCGACTCCTCCGGCCTGGGTGCGCTCATCGCCGGTCTCAAGCGGTGCCGCCAGGCCGGCGGCGACCTGCGGCTCGCCCGACCGACCGAGCAGGTGACGACCGTCCTGTCGCTCACCAACCTCGACCGCGTGCTCCGACCGCGTGCCTCGGTCGCGGAGGCGTTCTGATGGCCGACATGCACAGCGTCGACCTGGTGCTGGAGGCCGTCCCCGAGCAGGTCGACACGCTGCAGGACGAGATCGCCCAGCTCTGGGAGAGCGTCCCGTCGGTGTCGACGACCGACCGGGTGCGGTTCGAGATGGCGCTCGTCGAGATCTTCGCCAACATCGTGGAGCACAGCGTCCGCCACCACCCCGGCCCTCCCCTGCGCCAGGTGACCATCCGGCTCGACGTGTCCCCCGGGCTGGTCGAGGCGCGGTTCGCCGACGACGGCCGTCCGGTGGGGCTCGACCTGAGCGACGTGACGATGCCCCCGCCGGACGCCGAGGACGGTCGCGGGCTCGCCCTGACGATCGCCGCCGTCGACGCCCTGGCCTACGAGCGCGAGGGCGACATCAACCGGTGGACGGTGACCTGCCGGAGGAGCGGGTGATCCTGCGGCGTCTGCTCCTCACGGCGCTCGTCGGGCTCCTCCCCCTCCTGGGCGGAGCACCCGCCCAGGCCGCCGACGTGGTGCCGACGCCGACGGACGGTCCCTACGTGGGGCCCATGCTCGACTGGACCCGTGACTCTGCCGACGACTACGCCGACCGGCTCGGCGTCTCGCCGTCGGTCTACGCCCAGAAGGTGCGTTATCCGCTCGACCGTGACGACCGCCTGTTCCTGCGCCAGTTCGTGCAGCAGACCGCCGCGCACGGGGCGATCGCGCAGCTCACCCTCGAGCCGCGGGTCCCGCTGGACCAGCTGACCGCGGCTGACGCTCGCGCGGTCGGCGAGCAGCTGCAGACCCTCCACGAGCAGCTCGACACCGACTTCGTCGTCCGGTTCGCGCCGGAGATGAACGGCACGTGGACCGCGTGGGGGCAGCAGCCCGAGGCGTACAAGGCAGCGTTCCGCGAGGCTGCCCGAGGGATCGCGTCGCGGACCGACGCCGTCGAGATGGCCTGGGTCCCGGTGTACGGCGCCGGCTACCCCTTCGGTCGGGCCTATGGCTCCATCCCCGGCTCCGCGCCGCGGCCCGTGGGGCAGCTCGACACCGACGACGACGGTCGGGTCACCGAGGCCGACGACCCGTACGGTCCGTACTGGCCCGGCGCCGACGTCGTCGACCGGGTCGGGCTGGTCATGTTCCGGTTCGGCCGGGCCCAGCCGTTCGGCACCGACTCCGTCCCCGCCCCCGACGAGCTCGTCGCCCGTCTGCAGGAGCGCTACGGCTACGACGACGACACCCGACGTCGTCCGTTCTACGACCGCTTCGCCCGCGACGGACGCTCGATGTCGCTGGAGACCGCAGCGGCCTGGTACGACCGCGGCGACGTCGACGAGCTCGCCCTGAAGTCGGCCTGGTGGGACCAGGTCTTCTCCCCCGCCGTCCGGTCCGCCTACCCCCGCCTCGACCTCGTCACCTGGCTCGAGCAACGTCGGCGCGAGGACGAGGCCGACGGTCGCGAGACCGACTGGCGGGTGACGTCGCGACCCGAGCTCGCCCGACCGTTCGAGGCGGTACTGCGCACCGGGGCGACGACCGGCGCCGTCACCCGGGTGGTCGACCAGGACGTCGCGAACGAGTCGACGGCCGAGTACCGGCAGGCCGACCCGGCCGACGGCGACCCCATGGCCTGGATCGTCGGCTGCGTCGTGCTCGCCGCCCTGCTCTTCGTCGGCTCGGGCCTGGTGCGTCGTGTCGCACCGTCGTGGCGCTACCCCGACGACGGCGGGCTGCGCGACGGCCGGGTCGACTTCCTGCGCGGCTGGGTGATGGTGACGGTGGTCGTCGTCCACACCGAGCTGGCCGGCCCGTACTCGTTCCTCAGCCGCAACGCGATCGGGGCCATCACCGGGGCCGAGATGTTCGTGCTGCTGTCCGGACTCGTGCTCGGGATGGTCTACCCGCGGGCCGTCGAGCGCGTCGGCGAGCGGGCCGCGTCGGCGGCAGCCTGGGCCCGTGTGCGCAAGCAGTACCTGACGGCCCTGGGCGTCGTCGTGCTCGTCTACCTCATCGGACTGGTGCCGGGCATCAGCGCCACGGTCGTCACCACGTTCACCGACCGCGGCACGGGCACGGGCGGCGGGGCCGCGGCGGGCCAGGTGTACGACCTCTACGCGAACTTCCCGCAGCTGCTCGCCTACCCGCCTCCCTGGTACGCCGTGCGAGGGCTGCTGCTCCTGGAGATGGGCCCCTGGGTCTTCAACATCATGGGGCTGTTCGTCGTGCTCTCGGCCCTGGTGCCGGCCCTCATGTGGCTGCTGCGTCGACGACTGTGGTGGCTCGTCCTGGTCATCTCCTGGACCCTCTACGGGATCGAGGCCGTCACCAAGGCGTCCGTCCTGCCCTCGCAGTTCGACGCCGTGTTCCCGCTGCTCAGCTGGCAGCTGCCCTTCCTGCACGGACTCGTGATCGGCTACTACCGCCGCCCGATCACCCGGGCGCTGACGAGCCGGCGCGGCGTCGCGGTCGTCACGACTCTCGTCGTGGGGTACGCGGTGGTGCTCACGACGTTGTGGGCGACGCAGGGCGCGCCGTTCCTCGGGATCGTGCGCTACGACTGGCTGTACGAGAACCTCTACCAGCGCATCTACCTGCAGCCGGGGCGGCTCATCGACCTGCTGCTCGTGCTGGTCGTCGCCTACGCGCTGCTCACGGCCGCGTGGAAGCCGCTGAACCGCGTGTTCGGCTGGTTCTACGTGCCGATCGGCGCGGCCAGCCTCTACGTGTTCATCGTGCACGTCTTCTTCGTCGTGGCCGTCGCCAACATCCCCGGCCTCGACCGCACCAGCCCGTGGCAGGGCGCCGTCGTGCACACCGTCGAGCTCGGGCTGATCTGGCTGATGGTGCGCCGGCGCTTCCTGTTCAAGGTGATCCCGACCTGACGAGACGACGGGTGTCCTGACGGTGGGGTCCTGGGCTGGCGGCCAGGACCCCGTCGTCAGGGCAGCGTCACTGGGTGACGCGGTAGACGTCGAAGACGCCCTCGATGTGCCGCACGGCCGCGAGCACGTGGTCGAGGTGCTTCGGGTCGCCCATCTCGAAGCTGAACTTGCTCTTCGCGACTCGGTCGCGCCCGGTGGTCAGCGCCGCCGACAGGATGTTGACGTGCTGGTCGGAGATGATCCGGGTGATGTCGCTGAGCAGGCGCGGCCGGTCGAGCGCCTCGACCTGGATGGCGACGAGGAAGGTGCTGTGCGCCGTGGGGGCCCACTGCACGGGGACCAGACGCTCGGGCTGCGAGCGCAGCGACTGCAGGTTCACGCAGTCCTTGCGGTGCACCGAGACGCCCGAGCCTCGGGTGACGAACCCCTCGATGTCGTCGCCCGGCACCGGCGTGCAGCAGCGGGCGAGCTTGACCATGAGGTCGCCGGAGACGCCCACGACGAGCAAACCCGCCTGCGGCCGCCGGACAGGGCGATGACCCGCTCGACGACGTTCTGCGCACCGACGTTGTTCTCCCCCACGGCGGCGTACAGCGCCGAGACGTCGGGAAGGTTGAGGTCCTTGGCGATCGCGTCGAGCGTGTCGTGCTTGAAGATGCGGTGCAGCGGCAGGTTCTCCTTGCGCATCTGCTTCGCGATGAGGTCGCGGCCGTGCTCGATCGCCTCCTCGCGCCGCTCCTTGGTGAACCACTGACGGATCTTGTTGCGCGCGCGCGGGCTCTTGACGAACTCCAGCCAGTCGCGGCTGGGCCCGGCGTCAGGCGACTTGGACGTGAAGACCTCGACGACGTCGCCCGTCTTCAGCTCCGACTCCAGCGAGACGAGCCGTCCGTTCACGCGGGCGCCGATGCACGCGTGGCCCACCTCGGTGTGCACGGCGTAGGCGAAGTCGACCGGGGTGGCCTGGGCGGGCAGCTGGATGACGTCGCCGCGCGGGGTGTAGGCGTACACGCCCGCGCTGTTCATCTCGAAGCGCAGGTTGTCGAGGAAGTCGACGGAGTCCTCGGTCTCGGACTGCCACTGGACCAGCTCGCGCAGCCAGGCCATGTCGTCGCTGCCCGGCGAGGCGTTCTTGCCGGTGGCCGGACGCGCGCTGCCGTTCTCCTTGTACTTCCAGTGCGCCGCGACACCGTACTCGGCGCGACGGTGCATGGCGTGCGTGCGGATCTGCAGCTCGACCGGCTTGCCCTGCGGGCCGATCACGGTCGTGTGCAGCGACTGGTACATGTTGAACTTCGGGACCGAGATGTAGTCCTTGAACCGACCGGGGATCGGGTTCCACCGCGCGTGGAGCACACCCAGCACGCCGTAGCAGTCGGCAACGGAGTCGACCAGGATCCGCACGCCGACGAGGTCGAAGATGTCGGTGAACTCGCGCTCGCGCACCAGCATCTTCTGGTAGATCGAGTAGTAGTGCTTGGGCCGGCCGCTGACCGTCGCCTTGATCTTCGCGTGCCGCAGGTCGGACTCGACCTCGCCGATGACCCGCTCCAGGAACTGGCCGCGCGACGGCGCACGATCGGCCACGAGGCGGACGATCTCGTCGTAGACCTTCGGGTGCAGCGTGGAGAAGGCGAGGTCCTCGAGCTCCCACTTGATCGTGTTCATGCCGAGCCGGTGCGCGAGCGGCGCGAAGATCTCGACCGTCTCGCGGGCGATGCGCTCCTGCTTGTCCTGGCGCAGGTAGCGCAGCGTGCGCATGTTGTGCAGGCGGTCGGCGAGCTTGATGACGAGCACGCGGATGTCGCGGCTCATCGCGACGACCATCTTGCGGATCGTCTCCGACTGCGCCGAGTCGCCGTACTTGACCTTGTCGAGCTTGGTGACGCCGTCGACGAGCAGCGCCACCTCCTCGCCGAAGTCGGTGCTCACCGCGTCGAGCGTGTACGGCGTGTCCTCGACCGTGTCGTGCAGGAGCGCTGCGCACAGCGTCGGACCGGTCATGCCCAGCTCGGCCAGGATCGTCGCGACCGCGAGCGGGTGGGTGATGTAGGGGTCGCCGCTCTTGCGCTTCTGGCCCTCGTGCATGCGCTCGGCGATCTCGTACGCCTTGCGGATGACGTCGACGTCGGCCTTCGGATGGTTCTCGCGGTACACGGCGAGCAGCGGGTCGAGCACCGGGTTCTGCGGCGTCGAGCGACCACCGATGCGCGCCAGCCGGCTGCGCACCCGGGCGCCCGCCGGAGCGGGGTCGACGCGGGCAGGCTCGGTCGCCGGCGCCCCCTCGGGGGCTCCGGCCTGCGGTGTCTCGATGCGATCAGCCACTCACTGCTCCTGTCGTGCCTTCCATCGTAGGCCAGGGGCGGCCACCACCGGAGCGGCGTGTCAGAGGAGCACGTCCAGCAGGGTGGCGGCCGCCGTCAGCACCAGGATGGCGACGAGCACGAGGGCGATGGTGCGGGTGTGTCGAGGGTTCACGGTCTCCGGTCCTCAGTAGCGGCGCAGGCTCACGAGCGGGACGTCAGAGAGCCTGTCGCGGCCTCCGAGCGGCCCGATCTCCAGGACCACCGCATTGCCCACGACCTCGGCGCCGCAGGTCTGCACGAGCTCGGCGGCCGCACGCAGGGTGCCGCCGGTGGCCAGGACGTCGTCGACCACGACGACGCGGGCGCCGGGCGCCAGCGCGTCGGTGTGGATCTCCACGGTCGCCTCGCCGTACTCGAGTGCGTACGTGGCGCGGTGCGTGTCGGCAGGCAGCTTGCCCTCCTTGCGCACGGGCACGAAACCGACGCCGAGCTCGAGGGCCAGGGGCGCACCGAAGATGAAGCCACGCGCCTCGACACCGACGACGGCGTCGGGGCGCAGCTCACGGACGGCGTCGGCCAGCGCGGCCGTCACCGCGCCGAACGCGTCCGGGTCGGCGAGCAGCGGCGTGACGTCACGGAAGGTGACGCCCTGCACCGGCCAGTCCTCGACCGGCCGGACGCAGGCGTCGATCGCCGTAGCGGCGTCCACGGAGGTCAGGACGTCTTCAGGTCGACGTCGCACTCGTCCTTGGCGTGCTTCTCGATCGCGTCGGACGCCTTGGTGAACTTCTCGTCGCCGAGCTTCTGGAACTCCGAGGCCAGACCCTGCAGCTTCGTCATGTCGACGCCCTCGGGCAGGTTGCCCGACTGGACCTTCGCGAGGTCGGACATCTTGAGCCCGGCGTCATCGAGCGCCTTCTCGACGGAGGTGATGCCGTCGTCGAGCACCTTCCAGTCGCTCTTGATGTCGGAGGGGGCCTCGTCGGCGAGCTCGTGGAACGTCTTGAACGCCTCGTCGATCTTGCCGAGGTCGTTGCTCTCGAGCGAGTCGAACTGCTTCGTGGCGGACTTCAGGTCGGAGCAGTAAGCGCTGCTGCCGGATCCGCAGGCGGTCAGGGTGGTGGTGGCGGCGAGCAGGGCGCCGGCGAGGGCAAGCTTCTTCATGCCCGCAAGCATGTCATGCCGATCCTCGGCGGGCCCACGGCCCCACGCCGTCACCGTCCGCCCGACCCGGTGCCGCCCTTGCGCGCCGAACGCGGCGGACGGGACGGCTGGCGACGCTCGCCGGGACCGCGGACGGCGGCGCCCTGCTCCCCCGCCGCCACCGGATCGGCGTCGTCGGCAGCTGCGTGCTCGGCCGCGACCTGGGCGTCCTTGGCCCGCCGCGCGAGCACCCGCTTCGTGTGCGCCTTGACGGCGGGGTCGCGCTCGCGCAGCTGGACCGCGAGCGGCGTCGCGATGCAGATCGAGGAGTAGGTGCCGGCCGCCATCCCGATGAAGAGGGCCAGCGCGAGGTCCTTGAGCGGACCCGACCCGAGGACGCCCACGCCGACGACGAGCAGCGCGAGCACCGGCAGCAGGGCCGTGACCGAGGTGTTGATGGACCGTACGAGGGTCTGGTTGACCGCCAGGTTCGCCTGCTCGGCGTACGTGCGACGGTTCGAGGCCAGCACCCCGTGGGTGTTCTCGCGCACCTTGTCGTAGACGACGACGGTGTCGTAGAGCGAGTAGCCGAGGATGGTCAGGAAGCCCGTGACGGTCGCGGGCGTCACCTCGAAGCCCGACCACGCGTACACGCCCGCGGTGATGAGCACGTCGTGCGCGAGTGCGACGACGGCCGCGAGCGACATCCGCCAGTCGCGGAAGTAGGCCGCGATGAAGACGACGACCACCACGAGGAACACGAGCAGGCCGGTGAGCGCCTTGCTGGCCACCTGCTTGCCCCACGACGGGCCGATCAGGTTCTGGCTGACCTCGGTGGCGCCGGCGTCGGTGAGCGCCTTCTCGAGCGTGGCCGTCTGGTCCTGCGTCAGGGCGCGGACGTCGATGCGGATCGTGTCCTGGCCCGACGTGGTGACGATGGGGTCACCCGCCTCCGGCACGCCGGCCTCGTCGATGGCGCGCGTGAGCCGGTCGGCGGTCGCGGTGTCGGCCTGCTGCACCTTGGCGGTGAGCTCGACACCACCCTTGAACTCGATGCCCAGGTTGAAGCCCTGCACGACGAAGCCGAGCGTGGACGCCAGCAGGATCACGACGGAGATCGTGTACCAGAGCCGGCGGCGGCCGACGAAGTCGACCGAGACGCGGCCGGTGTAGAGGTGCTGGCCGAAGCTGCTGAGACGTCCCATCAGGCGCGTCCTCCCGTGCGGGTCCGGGCGGGGCCGGACTGGTCGACGGCACGCTCACCGATGCCGAGGTGTGCGGCGTCGAAGCCGGAGAGCTTGTGCCCCTTGCCGAAGAACGTCGTGCTGGCGAGCAGCGACATCAGCGGCTTCGTGAACAGGAACACCACGATGACGTCGATGATCGTCGTCAGGCCGAGCGCGAAGGCGAACCCGCGCACCACGCCGATCGCGAAGATGAACAGGATCACCGCCGCCAGCAGCGAGACGCCGTCGGCCGCCAGGATCGTGCGCCGGGCACGGTCCCACCCCGACTCGACCGCCAGACGCAGCGACTTGCCGTCACGCACCTCGTCACGGATGCGTTCGAAGAGCACGATGAAGGAGTCTGCGGTGATGCCGATCGCGACGATCAGGCCGGCGATCCCGGGCAGCGTCAGCGTGAAGCCGAGCGACTGCCCGAGCAGCAGGACCATGGCGTAGCTGACGGCGGCGGCCATGAGCAGCGAGCCGATGGCCACGAGGCCGAGGCCCCGGTAGTAGAGCAGCAGGTAGCCCATGACGAGCACGAGGCCCACGCCGCCGGCGAGCAGACCGGCCTGCAGCTGGCTGCCCGCGAGCGACGGACCCTCCACGGAGACGCCGTTGACCTTGAAGGTCAGGGGCAGCGCACCGTAGGTGAGCTGGTTGGCGAGCGCCTTGGACGACGTCGACGTGAAGCTGCCCTGGATCTGGGACTGCCCGTTGCGGATGACCGCCTGCGACGTCGGCGCGCTGAGCACCTCGCCGTCGAGGACGATCGCGAAGCTCTTCTGCTGCGGCGTCAGCGCGGTGGTGACGGCGTCGAACACCTTGGAGCCGGAGTCGCGCATCGCGATGGAGACGACCCACTGCGACCGCTGGCTGTCGTAGACCTGCTCGGCCTTCTTGACCTGCGAACCCTCGATGACCGAGGGGCTCAGGACGAAGACCTGGCCGTTGGTCGGGTCGCAGGTGACGAGCGGCCGACTGGGGACGTCCTCGACCTGGTTGCCGTCCGGCGAGCACTGGAACCCGGCGGCCAGCTGCTGCAGCGCGGCGACGCCGTCGGAGTACTGCTTCGGGAGGGTGGCCGGCGAGTCGGTCTCGGCGGCGATCATCTGGTCGAGCGACAGCTTGGTCCAGTCGACCGCCGACACCGCCTTCTCGGCCTTCGCGCGCGCCGCGTCGTCGAGCGGCTGTCCCGTGGCGCCCTGGGCCTGTGCCCAGACGAGCCGGAAGCGCAGCTGGGCCGTCTTGCCGACCTGGTCGACGATGTTGCCGCGGCGCTCGCCGGGGATCTCGATGATGACCTGGTTGCCGCCCTGGGTCGTGACCTCGGCCTCCGACACGCCCGTGGCGTTGACGCGCTGGTCGATGATGTCGCGCGCCTCGCGCAGCTTCTCCGGCGTCACGTCGCCCGACGAGGCCTCGGCCTGCAGGGTGATGCGGGTGCCGCCCTGGAGGTCGAGGCCGAGGCGCGGCTTCCAGACGGCGCCGTCGTCGTGCTTCAGGTCGACGCCGACGAGCAGGCCGTAGAGCGCCACGACCAGCGCGAGGAACAGCAGGAGGGTGCGACGAGGACGCGGGGTCCCGGGTCGGGGCGCAGGTCTGGCCATCAGTCGTTCGGGCTCTCGGGTTCGGGGGTCGGGCTCGGGTCGGCGACCTTCGCGACGGCCTGGCGGTTGACGGTGATCACGGTGTCCGGGGCGATCCGCAGCTCCGCCTCGACGTCACCGAGGGAGACGAGCTCGCCGTAGATGCCGCTGGCGAGCATGACACGACGACCGGGCTCGAGGGCGGCCTGGGTGTTCTGGTAGTCCTTCTGCCGCGCCCGCGCCGGTCGCATGACCAGCAGGTAGAAGATCACGAGCAGCAGGACGATGGGCAGGAGGCTGTAGAGGTCGGTCACGGGAGATGCTCCGTCAGGGTGGGGTGTCGTCCGCAGGGCGGACCTGGCTCAGGGCCAGGAGGAAGTTTAGACACGCAACCAAGCACCGTGGCCCTTCCCATGCTTCCACGAGGGCGTGTCGGGACGGACGCCTGCCCCGCCGCGGGCGCGCCGCGGCTAGGCGTCGTCGAGCGGGAGCTGTGCCGGGTCGGCCGGTGCGGCGAGCCCGAGGTGACGCCAGGCGGCTGGGGTCGCGATCCGACCGCGCGGCGTCCGCGCGAGGAAGCCCAGCCGGACGAGGAACGGCTCGGCGAGCTCCTCGACGGTCTCGCGCTCCTCACCGACGGCGACGGCGAGCGTGCTGATGCCGACCGGTCCCCCGCCGAAGCTGCCGCAGAGCGCCTGCAGCACGGCACGGTCGAGCCGGTCGAGCCCCAGGTCGTCGACCTCGTACAGGGCGAGGGCCTTGCGCGCCTCGGGGTGGCCGACGGTGCCGTCTCCGCGCACCTGGGCGTAGTCACGGACGCGACGCAGCAGCCGGTTGGCGATGCGCGGGGTCCCGCGGGAGCGGGAGGCGATCTCGCGGGCGCCGTCGTCGGAGATGGTGAGGTCGAGCAGCCGGGCGGACCGTTCGACGATGCGTTGCAGCTCGGCGGCCTCGTAGTAGTCGAGCTGGGCGGTGAACCCGAACCGGTCGCGCAGCGGCCCGGGCAGGAGCCCGGCGCGGGTGGTGGCGCCGACGACGGTGAACGGCGGGATCTCGAGCGGGATCGCCGTCGCGCCCGGGCCCTTGCCGACGACGACGTCGACCCGGAAGTCCTCCATCGCCATGTACAGCAGCTCCTCCGCGGGCCGCGACATGCGGTGGATCTCGTCGATGAAGAGGACGTCGCCCTCGTCGACACCGGACAGGATCGCGGCGAGGTCGCCCGCGTGCTGGATGGCGGGACCGCTGGTGAGGCGCAGATGCGCACCGAGCTGGTGGGCGATGATCATCGCGATCGTGGTCTTGCCCAGGCCGGGAGGACCGGAGAGCAGGACGTGATCGGGTGTGCGGCCTCGCTGCTGCGCGGCCTCGAGCACGAGGGAGAGCTGCTCGCGGACCCGCTCCTGGCCGACCAGCTCCTCGAGCGTGCGCGGGCGCAGGGCGGCGTCGAAGGCGCGGTCGTCGGGCGTGGCCTCGGCGAGGACGGCGTCGAGGTCGGCGAAGGAGTCGCGGTACTCGTCGTGCACGCCGCTCACGCCTTCGACAGGGATCGCAGGGCGAGGCGCAGCAGCTGCCCGACGTCGGGCTCGTCGCCCGCGGAGTCGGCCACGGCGTCGATGGCGCGCTCGGCGTCGCGCGAGGACCAGCCGAGGCTCTGCAGCGCCTCGAGCACCTGGGCCCGCCACGGCTCGCCTCCACCCGTGCCGCCGGACGTCGCGACGGGTGCCGGGCCGACGCGGTCCTTCAGCTCGACCACGATCCGCTCGGCGCCCTTGCGGCCGATGCCGGGCACGGACGTGAGCACCGCGTGGTCGGACTCGGCGATGGCGCGACGCAGCCGGTCGGGGGCGAGGACGGCGAGCATCGCGAGGGCGACCTTGGGCCCGATGCCGCTGGCGGTCTGCACCAGCAGGAACATGTCGCGCTCGTCGGCGTCGGCGAACCCGTAGAGGGTCAGGGAGTCCTCGCGGACGACCAGCGTGGTGGCGAGCTGGGCCTGCTCCCCCAGCCGCAGCCGGGCGATGGTGCCGGGCGTGCAGTGCACGAGGTGGCCGAGGCCGGCCACGTCGATGACGGCGGAGTCGAGCGAGAGGGCGGCCACCTGGCCGCGGACGTGGGCGATCATCGGAGGGACTCCTTGCGCTGGGCAGCGGCGTGGGCCTGCTGCAGACGGTTCTGCGCGCCGCCACGCCAGATCTGGCAGATGGCCAGGGCGAGCGCGTCGGTGGCGTCGACCGGCTTGGGCGCCTCCGCGAGACGCAGCAGCCGCACCACCATGGCCGCCACCTGTGCCTTGTCGGCGCGCCCGCTGCCCGTGACGGCCGCCTTAACCTCGCTGGGCGTGTGCAGCTTGACGTCGACCCCGTGCCGCGCGGCCACGAGCATCGCGACCGCGCTCGCCTGCGCGGTGCCCATGACGGTGCTGACGTTGTTCTGGCTGAACACCCGCTCGACGGCCACGACGTGCGGCCGGTGCAGCCGCACCGCCTCCTCGAGCCCCTGCTCGAGCCGGTGCAGACGCCGGGCGGTGTCGAGGTCGGCCGGCGTGCGCAGCACGTCGACGTGCACCATCTCCAACGGCCGACCGACGGAGCCCTGCACGACACCGAGACCACGCCGGGGTGGGGGGTGGGTGCTGCCGCAGGGGGTCTCGACCTGCTGATGCGCTGCCTGCGGGGGTCCCGACCTGCTGCGGCGCTGCCGCAGGAGGTCTCGTCGTGCTGCTGCGCTGCCTCGACCTTCGCGGTGTCTGGTCTCCGAAAGGGCCTCGACCGGGCGGCAGGCGACCGCGCTGGTCTGGGGTCTCGGGCTGTGGCTCGCGCGGGACGCAAGAATCTGCGTTCGTGCGCTGAGGTCGAAGGATGCTGCGTTGACGACGGGATCCCGTCGTGAACGCAGAAGCCTTCGGCCTCGAACGCTCGAATGAAGAATCGTGAGTGCCCTTGGCGTTGGGGGGACGCGAGATTCTCCCTTCTCGTGGACCGTTCCACGCGAAGGGAGGTTGGGCTCAACCGGTTGTTGCAAGTAGCCCTTCGTTGAGGGTCTGGGCTGGAGTCTTCCATCCGAGGGTCTGGCGTGGGCGGGTGTTCAGGCGTAGGG
>NZ_LUNH01000062.1:0-15178 GCF_001628525.1 Aeromicrobium sp. REDSEA-S38_B2
CGCCTGGGAAAGCGCCTTGCCCAGTCCCCGCGTAACCGTCCCCCATCCCGGCCGGCGGCGCGGGCACCCGGCTGTGGCCGCTGTCGCGTGCCGGCCGCCCGAAGTTCCTGCTCGACCTGACCGGCTCGGGCCGCACCTTGCTGCAGCAGACGTGGGACCGCGTGACGAAGCTCGTACCGCCCGAGCGGGTGCACGTCGTCACCGGGCCGCGGCACGCCGACGCCGTGCGCGCGCAGCTGCCCGGGCTGACCAGCGTCTTCGTCGAGCCGTCGCCGCGCGACTCGATGCCGGCCATCGGGCTCGCGACCGCCGTCGTGCTCGCCCGGCACCCCGAGGCCGTCGTCGCGTCGTTCGCCGCCGACCACGTCATCACCGGCGAGGACCGCTTCGCCGACGCCGTCGCGCAGGCCGTCCGGACCGCGCGCACGGGGGCCGTGACCACCATCGGCATCTCGCCCCGCTCCCCCTCCACGGCGTTCGGGTACGTCGAGTCGGGCGCGCCGCTCGCGGTCGACGGCGCGCCGAGCGCGCGGACCGTCGTGCGCTTCGTCGAGAAGCCCGACGAGGAGACCGCGCGCGCCTACCTGCGGGCCGGCACCTTCAGCTGGAACGCGGGCATGTTCGTCACCCGCGCCGACGTCCTCCTCGGCCACCTCGCCCGGCTCCAGCCGACCCTGCACGCGGGTCTGCAGCGCATCGCCGCAGCCTGGGACGGCCCGGATGCGCAGACCGTGCTCGAGGCCGTCTGGCCGTCGCTCACCCGCATCGCCATCGACCACGCCGTCGCGGAGCCGGTGTCGCTCACCGGTGGCATCGCGACCGTGCCCGGCCGCTTCGGCTGGGACGACATCGGCGACTTCGCCGCCCTCCACGAGCTGGGCGTCAGCGGCGACACCGGCGTCGTCTGGGTCGACGCCGACGGCCTCGTCCGCACCACCGGTGGCGTCACCGTCGCCGTCGTCGGCATCCCCGGTGCCGTCGTCGTGCAGACCGACGACGCCCTCCTCGTCACCACCGTCGAGCACGCGCAGCGCGTCAAGGAGGTCCCCGCCGCCCTCGCCGCGTCGGGCCGGACCGACCTGGTCTGACGGTCGGCGGGGCGTCGTCGTCCGGTCCTGTCGGTCCGCTGCCGCGGAGGCTCGACTTGCCGCTGCGCTGCCGCAGGGGCCTCGGCTTGCTGGTGCGCTGCCTCGGCTGGCGCTGGGCGTGGTCTTCGAAAGGGCCTGGACCGGACGGCTGGCGACCGCGCCGGCCCGGGTCCGCCGGCTGCGGCCTGCGCAGGACGCGGGATGCTCCCCCCTGGCGGTAGGTAGCACGCGTCATCAGCACCCAGTAGCGCGTGTCACCTACCGCTTACCCACATTCCGCATCCCACCTACCGCGCCAGAGGGTGCAGCGGTAGGTAGCACGCGTCATCAGGCACCAGTAGCGCGTGTCACCTACCGCTCACCCACCGCACCGAAGGACGAGACCCCAGCCGTCAGACGAGGTCGGTGAGCTCGGTGGGCGGCAGGTCGGGGGCGGGGGTGTAGGCCTGCGCGACCTCGCCGGTGCCGACGGCGTGCAGGACACCGTCGGACTCGTCGGCGAACACCGCCTCGCCGCGGGCGAGGTGCTCGCGCTCGCCGGCCTCGTTCACGACCTCGACCTCGCCGCCGAGGCAGACGACGATGCGACGGCCGTCGTCGGGGAGGCGGGCGCCGTCGGGCTCGGCCGACGAGCACTGCGTCACCGAGAGGGCGAACTCGTGCAGGCCCGGGCTGTAGACGTCGGTGGAGAAGCCGAACTGGTCGGCGTCGACGCGCGCCAGTCGCGACATGCCGCGGTCGAGGCAGCGGACGAGACCCTGCGGGTCGAGGTGCTTGCCCGTGAGTCCGCCGCGCAGCACGTTGTCGGAGGACACCATGACCTCGACGCACAGGCCGCTGAGGTGGGCGTGGATGATGCCGGCGCCGAGGTAGGCGGCCTCGCCGGGCTGCAGCGTCAAGCGGTTGAGCAGCAGCGACATGACGACGCCGACGTCGCCCGGGTGGTGCTCGTCGACGAGCACGGCCGTCGCGTACGCGCGCTTGATGTCGATGCCGCGGTCCACACCCGCGCGGCAGGCGGCCACGACCGCCGCCACCTCCTCGGGGGACGGACGGTCCGTGAGCAGGTCCTCGACGATGCGCACGATGCCGAGGAACCCGGGCTGACGACGCAGGTTCTCGACGAGCTGGTGCACGCGCGGCACGTCGATCGCGGCGAGCACGCGCAGGATCTCGGCCGTCGGACGGAAGCCGACGAGCGTGTCGAACGCGGTCAACGCGTACACCATCTCCGGCTTCGGGTGCGGGTCCTTGTACACGCGGTGCGGGGCGTCCAGCGGCACACCGGCGGCCTCCTCGGCCTCGAACCCCTCCTGCGCGAGGACGGCGTTCGGGTGCACCTGGATCGACAGCGGTCGGTCGGCGGCCAGGATCTTGAGCATGAACGGCAGCTCGCCGGCCACCTCTCGCAGCGAGACCGGACCGTCGGCGCCCTGCACCGTCGAGGGGTTCAGCGGGTGGGTGCCCATCCAGATCTCGGCCACCGGAGCACCGTCGGGCGTGCGGCCGAGGAAGCGCGGGATGGCGTCAGGAGAGCCCCAGTCGTAGTCGCGGTCGGGGTTGTCCAGTCGTCGCATCTCGTCCTCTCCTCGGCCGACGGCCGTCAGTGACCCTTGGGGTGGCGGGGCTTGCGGGGCGACTCGCCGTCCTTCGACCAGCTGCCGCGCTGACCGCCCTTGCCCTTGCCGCCCGGTGCGCCCGAGCCCTTGCGGTGCGCGGTCGGCCGGTCGTCGCGCGAGGAGCGTCCACCCCGGGCGCCACGGTCGGCCTGCAGGTCGATGCGACGTCCGGAGATCCGCGTGTCGGCGAGCGCCTCGAACACCGCCGGGGGCAGGTCCTGCGGGAGCTCGACGACGGCGTGGTCGATGCCGAGGGTGATCTTGCCGAAGTCGGCGCGACGCAGACCGCCCTCGTTGGCGAGCGCGCCGACGATCATCGACGGCGTCACCTTGTGCCGCTTGCCGACGGCGATCCGGTACGGCGCCCAGCCGTCCTTCGACGGGCGCGCAGGGCGGTCACCGGCGTCGCGCGCCGGCCGGTCCTGCCGCTCCGGGCGCTCACGCCGCTCCTTCTTCGGCGGGTCCGGACGCAGGAAGAACTCCTTGTCGTCCGTGCTCATCACCGCGAGCGCCGCGGCCACGTCGAGCATCTCGACGTCGTGCTCGCGCACGTAGTCCTCCACGAGGCCCCGGAAGGCGTGGAACTGGGCGGAGCCCATGCTGTCGGTGATCGCCTGCGCGAACTTGGCGGTACGGCGCGCGTTGACCTCGTCGACGCTGGGCACGCCGGTCTCCTCGACCGGGCGTCCCGACACCTTCTCGATCGCCGACAGGAGCCGACGCTCGCGCGGGGTGACGAACAGGATCGCCTCGCCGCTGCGCCCGGCACGGCCCGTGCGGCCGACCCGGTGCACGTACGCCTCGGGGTCGTGGGGGATGTCGTAGTTGACGACGTGGGTGATGCGGTCGACGTCGAGACCGCGCGCGGCCACGTCGGTGGCGACGAGGATGTCGAGCGAGCCGTTCTTCAGCGCCGTCACGGTCCGCTCGCGCTGCGCCTGGACGAGGTCGCCGTTGATGGCGGCCGCGGAGAACCCGCGCGAGCGCAGTCGCTCCGCGAGCTCCTCGGTGGCCGACTTCGTGCGGACGAAGATGATCATGGCGTCGCCGCTCTCCACCTCGAGCAGACGCGTGAGCGCGTCGAGCTTCGCGTGGTGCGAGACGGGGATCCAGCGCTGACGCACCGTGCTCGTCGACGAGCGGGCCTGCGGCGTCGCGATGTCGGCGGGGTCGTGCAGGTAGCGCTTCGCGAGGCGGCGGATGGCCGGCGGCATGGTGGCCGAGAACAGCGCGACCTGCTTGTACTCGGGGGTGCCGGCGAGGATCCGCTCGACGTCCTCCGCGAACCCCATCGCGAGCATCTCGTCGGCCTCGTCGAGCACGAGGTGGTCGAGCCCGGAGAGGTCGAGGCTGCCGCGGTCGAGGTGGTCCATGACGCGACCCGGCGTGCCGACGACGACGTGGGCACCCCGCTCGAGCCCGGCCAGCTGGGCGCCGTAGCCCTGCCCGCCGTAGACGGGGAGCACGCGGATGCGACGCGACCGCGGGGTGTACGACGTCATCGCCTCGCAGACCTGCAGGGCCAGCTCGCGGGTGGGCGCGAGCACGAGCGCCTGCGTGGAGGCGCGGTCGGGGTCGATCTTCTCGAGGATCGGCAGCGCGAACGCAGCCGTCTTGCCGGTGCCCGTCTGCGCGAGACCGACGACGTCGCGGCCGGCGAGGAGGGCCGGCACCGCCGCCTCCTGGATGGGCGTCGGCGCCTCGTAGCCGAGCCGGCCGAGCACCTCCACCAGCTCGTCGCCCAGGCCCAGCGCGGCGAACCGGGCGCCGGGGGCGGCCGCCTCCGGGACGGTCGACGCCCCCTGCTCGGGGGTCTGGTCGGACAGGTCGGACGCGGGACGGTCGTCGGTCATGAAGCTCCTGGTGCTGACTGCGAGACGGGGGAACCCCGTCGTGACGCAGGGTGCAACCGCTAGTCTTCCGTACCGACGGCCCCGAGACCAACCTCGGCGAGCCCGGCCTCCCTCCCCCGTGTGGCCCGAGACCGAAGGAGACGGTGCCCGATGCCGAGCCCGACCCCCCGTCGAACGCTCGGATCACGCTGGCTCCTCGTGGTGCTGCTCGGTCTGCTGGGCGCCCTGGCGGGGCAGCTCGTCGTGTCGGGCCTCACACCGCGCTACGAGGCCTCGGCCGAGGTCCTCGTCTCCTCCCCGCCGGCGAGCGTCGACGGCTCGGCCCGCGCCGTCACGGCTCGCACGGTCGAGTCCTACGGCCGCCTGCTCTCCCAGCCCTACCTCCTCGACCGCGCCGCACGGGCGCTCGACGAGTCGTCGCTGCCCGCCGACTCCGTGCGTTCCGGCGTGGTCGGCGACAGCGACGTCCTGCGCGTGACGGTCCGCGACGACAGCCTCGACGTGGCGCGCGAGCGGGCAGGCGCGATCGCCGAGGCGTTCACCGCCTGGCTCGAGGACAGCCAGCAGGCGCTGCGCCCGAACCAGCAGGTCACGGGTCTGGTCATCGACCCCGGCACCGGCTCGACCGGTCCCGTCTCGCCCCGACGCTGGCCCTACCTCCTCGGCGGTCTGCTCGTCGGGCTGCTGCTCGGCCTCGGCGTCGCGCGCTGGCGCCAGCTCGCCGACCGCGGGGTCGCGTCGGCGGACGAGCTCGAGGCGACCACCGAGGCGCCCCTGCTCGGCGCCATCGCCTACGACCGCAGCGTCCAGGACGCGCCGCTCCTCACCTCGCTGTCGCCGCAGCACCCGCGCGCGGAGTCCATCCGCATCCTGCGCACGAACCTGCAGTTCGTCGACGTCGACCACGACCGCACCGTCATCACCGTCACGAGCGCGGTGGAGGCCGAGGGCAAGACGTCGACGGCCTGCAACCTGGCCATCGCGCTCGCGCAGTCGGGCCTGCGGGTCGCGCTCGTGGAGGGCGACCTGCGCCGTCCTCAGCTCGCCGAGCAGTTCGGGCTCGAGAGCACGGTCGGCCTGACCACGGTCCTTGTCGGCCGGGTCGAGCTCGACGAGGCGATGCAGGAGACCGAGATCCCCGGCCTCGACGTGCTCACGAGCGGCGCCCGGCCGCCGAACCCGGCGGAGATCGTGCAGACCGGCGCCATGGAGCAGCTGGTCGCCGACCTGCGCCGCGCCTACGACATCGTGCTCATCGACGCTCCCCCTCTGCTGCCCGTCACGGACGCGACGATCCTGGCCCTGTTGTCCGACGGCGCCCTGCTCGTCGTGCGCCACGGCCGCACCGGCCACGATCAGGTGCGTGCCGCCGTCGAGCGGCTGCAGACGGTGGGCGCGACGCTCTTCGGCACGGTGCTCTCGATGTCGCCACGCCGCGCCGCGGGGCGCTTCGGCTACGGGTACGAGTACGCGACGCAGTCGTCGCGACGTCGCCCGCGCCGCGGTCGCTGACCGCTCGCCGTCCCGGAGGCGCTCAGGCGAGGGTGCCGAAGGTCCGCGCGAGCCGCTCGGTCGCGTCGTCGATCAGGTCGGCGGTGCTGCGGTACACCTCCGGCGCGCGGCGGAACGGGTCGGGCACGTCGAGCAGGCTGGGCGCGGTGCTGCGTCGCCGGGCGGCGTCGGCCACGAGCTCGGGCAGGCTGTCGGCCGTCCGGTCCTCGACGAGCGCGGCGAGCTCGAGCAGGGTGAACGTCTTCCGCAGCGCACCGGGGTCGAGCTCGAGCACGGAGGCGCGGTGCTCCTTCGTGGCGGTGAGCACGACGTCGGCCGCCTTCACGTGCGCGGGGTGCAGCGGTCGCGACCGGAAGTCCGACCCGTCGACGCCCAGGCGGGCCAGCTCGAGACGCACCATGCTGTCGACGGGAGCGTCGCGCCAGCCCATCACGCCGGCGCTCGCGATCTCGAACCGCGCGGGGTCCAGCCGCTCGCGCAGCAGCAGCTCCATCAGCGGCGAGCGGCAGACGTTGGCCGTGCAGACGGTGAGGATGCTCCAGCGGGCCGGCTCGGGCCGCGCACCCACCTCAGCCACCGGACCGGGGGCGCACGTGCAGACCCACCTCGGGGTCGACGACGAGCTCCTGCGCGGCGGCGACCCCGTCGACGACCAGCGTCGCGTCGGTGGGCACCGAGCGCTTCAGCAGCGCGAGCCCGATCGGGCCGAGCTCGTGGTGCAGGCCGCGCGAGCCGAGCACACCGACCGCCTGGCCGGGTGCGTCCGCGCGCTCGACCGGTGAGCCGGGAGCCGGCAGCCGGTCGGCGGAGCCGTCGAGGTGCAGCAGCGTGAGCCGGCGCGGGGGACGGCCGAGGTTGTGCACGCGCGCCACCGTCTCCTGCCCGCGGTAGCAGCCCTTGTCGAGGTGCACGGCGCGCTCGAGCAGACCCACCTCGTTCGGGATGGTCCGGTCGTCGGTGTCGAGGCCGAGACGCGGGGTGCCGGACGCGATGCGCAGCGCCTCCCACGCCCACGTCCCTGCGGGGCGGCCGTGACGCTCCGGCCACGACGCGACGTCGGCGCGCGGCTCGATCGCCCAGACCGCTCGACCGGGCGCCCCGTCGCTGCCGGGCTCGACCCGGCCGAGGACCGCGTGGGCGTCGCTCACGTCGGCGACCTCGACGCGCATCATGAAGCGCATCCGGTCGAGGAACGTCACGAGAGCGGCGCCGGCCCCGGGCTCCGTGTGGGCCCAGAAGGTGGTGCCGTCGTCGACGCCCTCGAAGGCGTGCTCGATGCGGCCCTGCGGCGTGAGCACGAGCACCTCCGTGCGCACGCCCGGCGGGAGCGACTCGAGGTGCTGGGTGGTCAGCGAGTGCAGCCACGTGAGCCGGTCGGGGCCGGTGACCGTCAGCACGTCGCGGTGCGACAGGTCGACGAAGCCCTCGCCACGCTCGAGCCGGCGCTGCTCGACGGTCAGCTCGCCGTAGTGGGCGGCGACGCCGGAGTCGGGCGCGTCGGCCTCGACGGCACCGTCGAGGTCGAGCAGCGGGCTGCGCCGGCCCGGCGCGACGGCGTCGGCGTCGCCGGCGGGAGGAACCAGGTGCTCAGACACGGGCGAGCTTCCCCCACAGGTGCGACTGCATGCTCTGGCCCTCGGCCGCCTTGTCGACGGCGTACATGAGCGCACCCTCGACGAGGCCGTACATGCGCTGCCCGGCGGTGTACTCGACGGCGGTCGCGGTCCGCGCGACGATGTCGGTGGCCAGCGTGATCCGCGGGCCCTCCGCCACGCCGTACCAGACCTCGGCGTAGCCGGTGGGGTGGGCGAGCACGAGCTCGACGTTGATGCCCTTGCCGCCCTCGACCAGTCCGGCGGGCCGCAGGAAACCGGTCTCGAGGTCGCCGGGACCGGTGCGGTTGCCCTCCTCGTCGGTCGTCCAGGAGCGGCTGAAGTAGTGCAGGAACGGCCGCGTGTCGTGCGCGAACACGACGTCCTGCTCGAACGCGTAGGGCTCGATCGTCGGGTACTCACCCCGCCCGTTGCCGTGCCACGTGCCGAGCAGCCATGCGAGCGGGGCCACGTCGGGGTGCAGGTCTGCCGGGATCTCGAAGGCCATGCTGCCCATCGTATCGACGGCGCGCTAGCCTGCCGCCGTGCGTGCAGTGGTGCAGCGGGTGACCCAGGCGTCCGTCGTCGTCGAGGGCGAGGTCGTCGGGTCCGTGGGCGGCGGAGAGGAGGACGGGGGCCACCTCCTCGTCCTGCTCGGGGTCACCCACGACGACACCGTGCAGAAGGCCGAGTCGCTGGCGCGCAAGGTGCACGGGCTGCGGGTGCTGCGCGAGGAGCGGTCGGTCGCCGACACCGGCGGCTCGGTGCTGGTGGTCAGCCAGTTCACGCTCTACGGCGACGCCCGCAAGGGTCGCCGTCCGAGCTGGACGGCAGCCGCCCCCGGCGCCGTCGCCGAGCCGCTGTACGAGGAGTTCTGCGCCGCGCTGCGCGCCCTGGGCACCGACGTGCCCACCGGGCGCTTCGGCGCCGACATGCAGGTCGCGTCGGTCAACGACGGACCCGTCACGATCCTGCTGGAGCTGTGAACGACGCTGTCGCGGTCGCTGCGGGTCCGGCGTTCTGACCGTCCTTTCAGGTGGGCCGCGTAGGATCACGCGTGGTCGACCGTGGTGCGGTGCGGCCGGCGCCCCGCCCCCCACCGAACGGACGTGTCCATGTCGCGACGCCTCAAGCGTGAGCGTCGTGCCGTCGCGGGCAAGCGCCGCATGGGCGGAACACCCTGGCACCGCCGCCACCGCAGGCTGCTGGTCGGCGTGGTCGGCGTGCTCGTGGTCGTGCTCGGCACCGCCAGCGGCTACGCCTACTACCTCAACTCCCAGCTCGACAACGTCGGCCGTGTCGACACCCAGCTCAAGGAGAAGGACCGACCCGACCCCGACCGTGGCAGGGCGCTGAACATCCTGCTGCTCGGCTCGGACAAGGGCAAGGAGCAGCCGGGAGCGCGCGACACCACCCTCGCGGAGGACGCTGCGGCATCGCGCTGGCCGGCGGGCAAGTACCGCAGCGACACGCTGATGATCGCCCACATCACGTCGGACCGGCGCAAGGTCTACCTCGTCTCGATCCCGCGCGACACGTTCACCGACATCCACGACCAGACCGGCGCGGTGCGCTCGAAGCAGAAGATCAACGACGCGTTCTCCGAGTACGGGCCCGACGGGGCGATCTCGACCGTCGAGAACCTCACGAACCTGCGCATGCGGCACCTGGCGATCATCGACTGGGACGGCTTCGAGTCGCTCTCGTCGGCGGTCGGCGGCGTGCCCGTGTTCATCCCGCGCGCCTTCTACGACCCGAAGCAGGAGGTGCAGTGGCAGGCGGGCCAGCAGACCCTCAAGGGCAAGAAGGCGCTCGCCTACGTGCGCACCCGCTACGGCCTCGTCCGCGGCGACTTCGACCGCATCGCCCGGCAGCAGAACTTCCTGCGCTCCCTGATGAAGAAGATGCTCGCGCGCGACACGCTCAGCAACCCGATCAAGCTCACCCGCACCCTCACCGCCGTCACGAAGAACCTCACGGTCGACGCCGACTGGGACCCGGGCGACATGCGTGCGCTCGCGCTGTCGCTGCGCGGAGTCCGCTCCGACGACGTCACCTTCCTGACCGCACCCGTCGCCGGGACCGAGCTGGACCCGACGTACGGCGACGTCGTCGTGCTCGACCAGGCCAAGTGCGCGGAGCTCTTCGACGCCCTGCGCAACGACCGCATGGACGCCTACCTGCGCAAGTACCCCGACGACCGGCTCGCCGATGAGCGCCAGATCGGCTGACCGTCGCCACGACGTGCGACGGGGCGGTCGACGTCAGCCGCAGGCCGAGCGCACGCGGACGTCGTTCGGCTCGGCACGGATGCCGGGCGTGCTCGTGAGCACGGGGTCGTCCGTCTGCCCGTCGCCCGTGCGCATCGTGACGGTGAGGTCGACCGACTCCCCCGCGCGCAGCGTCAGCGGCACGACGGTGACCCGACGGTCGCCGAGGCGACCACCGACCGGCTGACGGTCGACGTCGCCGAGGCGGACCTGCTGCAGGACGCCTCCGGCAGGCGCCACGACCCGCACCGAGAGCCGCTGGTCCGTGGCCGACAGGCCGGGCAGCCGGAAGCCGGTGATCGAGACGGGCAGCCCCGACCTCGGCACGACGGAGCTCAGGCGGGTGCGCAGGGTGAGCTCCTGGCTGCGGTCGTCGACGCAGCGCGACGACGTCAGCGTGTGCGACGTCTCGAGGTAGTACTGCAGCTTCGAGCCCTTGCTGTCGTCCACGAAGACCCCGACGCGCGCCCGGTCGGCGTCCTGCGACAGGACTCCTGAGACGCCGGTGGTGCGGATGCGGCGCTGCTCCGACCGGTCGGCCGACCAGACCATCACCCGGTTGTCGACGGCGGCGCGCACCAGTGCCTCGAGGACGGGCTGCGTGGCTCCGCGTCCACCGACGAAGGCGTCGAAGATGCTGCGTGCGGCGTCCTCGAACACGGCGTCCTGCGCGAGCGGGTCGGTCGTGTAGCGGCGGTACACGCCGTTGAGGAGCTCGTCCACCGCGTTCTCGCTGGTGAGTCGCGTGCCGTCGCCGAGGGTGACCGGCCCGAGCCCCTGCAGCAGGTAGCCGAGCGTCACGGGATCGACCGAGACGACGCCGTCGAACCGGGTGTCGGTCGCCTCGCCGACGAGCGAGCCCGCGAACCGGGCCGCCTCCGGGAAGTCCGGGACCGAGGTGGTGTTGCGCAGGTCCTCGGCCGCCGACACCGGGACCGCGCCGTACTGCGACGCCGGGACGGCCAGGCGCGGGTCGTCGACGGGCGGGACGTCGATCGCCGAGCCCTGCTCGGTCATGCGCACCCGGCCCCGGTCGGCCTCGATGACCGCCCAGGAGCCGGGGATGCCGCCGAGCGAGCGGACCTCGGCGTTGTTCTGGATGAGCAGCAGGTACCGGCGACGCTCCTGCGCGCCGAGCATGTCGGGCAGCAGCGTCGCGGCGGTGTCGGCGACCCGGGCCGCCGACGCGGCACCCGTGAGCACGTCCTGCAGCCGGCGGACCGGCACCTGCAGCCGGCCGACGACGTCCTCCGGACGGATGTCGCCGACGTTGCGCGCGGCCTCGTCGAGCGCCCGCCGAGGCGCGCCAAGCCGGGGTGCGACGCTCTCGAGGTTCGCGATGTCGACGCGACCGTCGCGCGGTGAGAACGCGTCGAGACCGACCTGGGCGGTCACGTCGACGACCGTCGGGACCGCCCGGGTCGCGACCCGGTCGACCTCGCGGCTGACCACCCGCACCGCGTCGACGTCGTCGCCGACGACCGGCAGCCAGGACGCCACCGCCCACAGCGGACCGTCCGTCGAGTCGTGGGAGCGTCGCGCGGCGTCCTCGAGCACCTCGGCGGTGCGCCGAGCGCCGTCGGCGTCACCCTGGGCGACCTGCGCGAGCAGCACCTGCGACGCGTCGCTGGCCCGTTGCAGGAGGATGGCCGCGCGGACGCCCTGCCAGGCGAGGACGACCCCGCAGACCAGGACGACACCCCCCACCACGGAGAGCACCAGCCGGGCCCAGCCCGCCCGGTCCCAGCGTTCGGGCAGGAACCGCCGAGGCGGCCTCACAGTCGGGTCAGCCGTCGCGACGGCGACGGGCGACCACGGCGCCCACACCGGCGAGGACGAGCAGCGCGCCGAGGACGAGCAGCCAGAAGTCGGTGCCACCGGTGCCGGGCAGGATGCCGTTGCGGTCCTCCGTGCCGGCGTCGGCGTCGGCCACGCCGTCGGTGCCGCCACCGCCGGCGTTCACGTCGGCGTCGCCCTGCGAGCCCAGGCCGTCGGCGTTCACGTCGGCGTCGCCCTGGGAGCCACCGTCGGCGTCGGCGTCGCTCTGCGAGCCACCGTCGGCGCTGACGTCGGCGTCACCCTGGGAGCCGCCGTCGGCGTCGGCGTCGCCCTGGGAGCCACCGTCGGCGTCGGAGTCGCCCTGCGAGCCGCCGTCGCCGTTGGAGCCGCCCGAGGGGGCCACGACGACCTCGGCACCCGACCCGGCCTTGTCGCCGCAGATGGCGCGCACGGTGGTCGAGGTGCTCCGCGTGACCTGCGGCGCGGTGAACGTCGCGACCAGCTTCTTCGTGTTGCTGGCCGAGCGCGTCTGGCCCTCGTAGGTGGCCGTGATCGTCGTCGGGACGTCGGCCGTCACGGTCGCTGTGAACGTCTCACCGGGCGCGACGCGGGTCTTCGAGACCTGGATGTCGCACACCAGCACGGGGTACGGCAGGGTCGCTCCCTGGGCGGGGGCGAGCGTCGCGGACGGCAGTGCCACCAGTCCGACGGCGGCGACGACCGAGGCGACGAGTGCCGCAAGGTGCTTCTTCATGAGACTCCCTCACAAGATCTGACATGAGCGCGACGTCCGGGCGCGAGCGTGCTCGCCTCTAGAACGAGCGACATGGCAGGGAGTCACGTCCTTCTCACGCGAGAATGCACGAAAAAACCAGGAGACCCCGGACCGTGACGGTCCGGGGCCCCACACGGTGGTGCTCAGGCGGTGGCGGGCACCCGGTCGATGTCGACGACCACGTCGGCGACGACGCCGATCGCGGCGGCCACGGCGAGGTCGACCGCCTCGGCGCGCGGCGCGAGCGTGCGCAGCGTCCACTCGCCGGGGCCGGCGAAGAACCGGAACTGGCCGGTCGCCGAGGTCGGGACCTCGGCCGTGAACTCACCGGTCCGGTCGAGCAGCCGCACGTACGCGTTGCCCACGGGCTCGTCGCCGCGCACGACGACACCCTGGATGACGGCCTGGTTGGCGACGTCGACGCCCTCGAGGCTGGGTCCGCCCTTGACGGCTCCGCACATGTCAGGCCTCCCCGCGGTCGTCGCCGACGGCGACGGGAACGCCGCGCAGCGAGCCGTACTCGCTCCAGGAGCCGTCGTAGTTCTTGACGTTCGGGTAGCCGAGGATCTCGTTCAGCACGAACCACGTGTGCGAGCTGCGCTCGCCGATGCGGCAGTAGGCGATGGTGTCCTTGCCCTCGTCGAGGCCGGCGTCGGCGTAGAGGGCCTTGAGCTCCTCGTCCTTCTTGAACGTGCCGTCGTCGTTGGCGGCCTTGCTCCACGGCACGTTGCCCGCGGTGGGGATGTGGCCGGCGATCTGGGCAGCCTCCTGCGGCAGGTGCGCGGGGGCGAGCAGGCGACCGGCGTACTCGTCGGGGCTGCGCACGTCGATGAGGTTCTTCGAGCCGATGGCCTCGACGACCTCGTCGCGGTAGGCGCGGACGGCCTCGTTCGGCTCCTGCGCCGTATACGTGGTGGCCGGACGGTCCGGGACGTCGGAGGACAGCTCACGGCTGTCGAGCTCCCACTTCTTGCGGCCGCCGTCGAGCAGGCGCAGGTTCTCGTGGCCGTAGTAGGTCAGGTACCAGTAGGCGTAGGCCGCGAACCAGTTGTTGTTGCCGCCGTAGAAGACGACCGTGTCGTCGTTGGCGACACCCTTCTCCGAGAGCAGCTTCTCGAGCTTCTCCTTGGAGATGAAGTCGTGGCGGACGCCGTCCTGCAGGTCCTTCTTCCAGTCGAGCTTGATCGCGCCGGGGATGTGGCCCTTGTCGTAGGCCTCGACGTCCTCGTCGACCTCGATGAGGACGACCTTCGGGTCGTCGAGGTGCTCCTCGACCCAGTCGGCGGTGACGAGCGCGGTGTCGCGGCTCATGTGGATACCTCCATGTGTGGTCCCACGCGGTGGTGGGGTCGGGTGGGCGTGCAGGTGGTGGTCAGGCGGGCGCGCGCGACGCGGTGGCGCGTCGCGCGAGCAGGTACAGCTCGCAGCCGAGGCAGAAGCCGACGGCGGCGTTGAGCAGGGCGGCCACGAGCGCGAACGCCGTGGCGACGTAGCCGAGTGCCGGGATGCCGACGCCGAAGCCCACGAGGGCGACGACGACGAAGCCGAGTCCGACGGTCTGCGCGAACCGCGGCGGTCGCGCGTCCTCCGGCTCGGCCAGCGGACCGATCCTCGGTCGCACCAGACGGGCGAAGAGGATCGCGTACGGCGACTTGTCGAGGTGACCGCTGGCGCCGATCGCGAACACGACGCCTTGGACGGCCAGCAGCACCAGCGCGACCGAGGTCGGCACGACCAGCGCGACGGCCAGGACGACGGACGTCAGGGCAGCCGCGAAGCGCATGCCGCGCGGGTCGACGTGGGTGGGACGGGCCATGGGACGGTCTCCTGGACGGGCCGGCGCGACGCAGGGTCGACGCTCGGCGGGCTGACGGGCGGGCTCGGGACCGCGGGCGGGTAGCCGGTGCGGTCGATCAGGAGCGACGACACAGCGCGGAACGCGTGCGGCAGTTGTCCACCGCGAGACGCCGCGTCAGGTACGTCGAGCCGGTCATGCGACCACTGTAGGTCGGTCCGCGCGTGAAGCCCGAAGATCGTCTCAGATGGTGGACGATTGTCTCATCTTTCAAGATATGGCGCCGTTCGGGCCGCGTGGGGTGCGTCGGCGTGGCTTCTCGCTCGCCTGCGGCTGCGTCGGCGTGGCTTCTCGCTCGGGTGGGGGTTGCGTCCGCGCGGCTTCGCGCTCGGGTGGCGGTGCGTTGGCGTGGCTTCTCGCTCGGGCGGGGCTGCGTCCGCGCGGCTTCGACTCGTCCTGCGCTCCGAAAGGGCCTCGACCGGGCCGCTGGGAGCGGCGGCGGCTCGGGTTCTCGGGCTGTGGCTCGCGTTGGACGCAAGATTCTGCGTTTGCGCTGGCCATCGGTGGATCTGCCACCTTGTCAGCGCTGTACAGGTGGAGAATCCACCGCCGACGGGGTCAGAGGTGGCAGAACTTCTCCCTTCTCGTGGACCGGTCCACGCGAAGGAAGAAGCGCTGCCCACCCCACCCCCAAGGGCACCCACGATTCTTCCTTCGTGCGCTGAAGGTCGAACGCTTCTGCGTTGACGACGGGATCCCGTAGCCAACGCAGAAGCCTTGGAGTCCCACGCACGAACGCAGATCCCTGCGTCCCACCCGAGCCACAGCCCGAGACCCCAGACCAGCGCGCCCGCCAGCCGCCCGGTCGAGGCCCTTTCGAAGACCACACCCACAC
>NZ_LUNH01000063.1:0-18739 GCF_001628525.1 Aeromicrobium sp. REDSEA-S38_B2
CCCGGCAACCACGGCACGACCTTCGGCGGCAACCCGGTGGCCTGCGCGGCGGCGCTCGCGGTGCTCGACACGATCGAGTCCGACGGCCTGCTCGCCCAGGCCACGACCCGCGGTGACCAGCTCGCGTCCGCACTGGCCGCGCACCCCCGGGTGGCCGAGGTCACCGGACGTGGCCTCATGTTGGGCGTCGTGCTCACGGACCCCCGTGCGGCCGACGTGCAGAAGGCCGCGCTCGACGCCGGGCTCGTCCTCAACGCACCGACGCCCGACCGCCTGCGCATCGTCCCGCCGCTCGTGCTCACCGAGGCCGAGGCGGCGCACGCCACCACCACGCTCTCCGCGGTGATCTCGGAGGTGCTCGCATGACCGCCACGGCCATCGTGCGGCACCTGCTGCGCGACGACGACCTCAGCCCGGCGGAGCAGGCCGAGGTGCTCGACCTGGCGCTGCGGATGAAGGCCGAGCCGTTCGCCTTCCGTCCGCTCGAGGGTCCGCGCTCCGTGGCGGTCGTCTTCGACAAGTCGTCCACGCGCACGCGGGTGTCGTTCTCCGTCGGCGTCGCCCAGCTCGGCGGGCACTGCGTCATCCTCGACGCCGCGACCACCCAGGCCGGCCGCGGCGAGCCGGTGGCCGACACGGCCCGCGTGCTCGGCCGCATGGTCGACGCCGTCGTCTGGCGCACCTACGCACAGGCCGACCTGGAGGAGATGGCGCGGCACGCCGGCGTGCCCGTGGTCAACGCGCTCAGCGACGACTTCCACCCCTGCCAGCTGCTGGCCGACTGGCTGACGGTGCGCGAGCACAAGGGCACGCTGGCCGGCCTGACCGTCGCCTTCGTGGGGGACGGCGCCAACAACATGGCGCACTCCTACGTCCTCGGCGGCGCGGTCGCGGGGATGCACGTGCGGGTCGGAGCACCCGAGGGTTATGCCCCCGCCGGCCACGTGGTCGCCGACGCCGAGAAGGTCGCCGCTGGTACCGGTGGATCCGTGACCGTCACCGACGACCCGGTCGAGGCGGTGCGCGGTGCCGACGTCGTCATCACCGACACGTGGGTCTCGATGGGCCAGGAGGCCGAGAAGGCCGAGCGCATCGCCACCTTCGGCCCGTACGCCGTGACCGGTGCGCTGCTGCAGCACGCCGCGAAGGACGCGATCGTGCTGCACTGCCTGCCCGCCTACCGAGGCCTGGAGATCGCCGAGGACGTGCTCGAGGGACCGCGCAGCGTCGTCTGGGACGAGGCGGAGAACCGCCTGCACGCCCAGAAGGCCCTGCTCGCGTTCCTGCTGGAGCGCTCGTGAGCATCCCCGACACCAAGCGCGCGCGCCAGCGGCTCATCATCGAGCTGCTGGGCCGCACGCCGGTGCGCTCGCAGGGCGAGCTGGCGGCGCTGCTGCAGGAGCAGGGCGTCACCGCGACCGCCTCGACGGTCTCGCGTGACCTCGTGGAGCTCGACGCCGTGCGCGTGCGCAACCCCGACGGCGCGCTGGTCTACGCCGTGCCCGGCGAGGGCGGCGACCGCACGCCCCGCGCCGCGCAGGACAGCGCCGCCTCGCAGCAGCGGCTGACCCGTCTGCTGCGCGAGCTGCTGGTCTCGGCCGAGTCGTCGGCCAACCTCGTCGTGCTGCGCACCCCGCCCGGCGCCGCCCAGTTCCTGGCCTCGGCCATCGACCACACGGGCGCCGTCGAGGTGCTGGGCACCATCGCCGGCGACGACACCGTCATGATGATCTGTCGTGACCCCGAGGGCGGCGCGACCGTCGCCGCCCGTCTGACCGAGCTCGCCGAGCTCCCCACCGACACCCGATCCACCAGCGAGGGACCCGCATGACCGAGCAGAGCCCGTCCGACGTCCCCTCGGGCACCCAGAACGACACCCCGGGCGACTCCCGTCTCTGGGGCGGTCGCTTCGCGGGCGGTCCGTCGCCGGAGCTGACGGAGCTGTCGCGCTCGACCCACTTCGACTGGCGGCTCGCGCCCTACGACCTGCAGGGCTCCCGTGCGCACGCCCAGGTGCTGCACACCGCCGGCCTGCTGACCGACGACGACCTGGTCGCGATGCTCGCGGGCATCGACGCGCTCGACGCCGATGTCGCCTCCGGCGCCTTCACGGCGCAGCCGGGCGACGAGGACGTGCACTCGGCCCTCGAGCGTGGGCTGATGGAGCGTCTCGGCCCCGACCTCGGCGGTCGGCTGCGCGCGGGCCGGTCGCGCAACGACCAGGTCGCCACCCTGTTCACGATGTACCTGCGCGAGCACGCCGCACGCATCGGCGAGCTGCTACGCGCGCTCGTCGGTGCTCTCGCCGACCAGGCGGAGCGTCACCTGGGCGCACCGATGCCGGGGCGCACGCACCTGCAGCACGCCCAGCCGGTGCTCCTGTCGCACCACCTCCTCGCGCACGCCTGGCCGCTCGTGCGCGACCTCGACCGGCTCGCCGACTGGGACGCGCGCGTCGCCGGCGGGTCGCCGTACGGCTCGGGCGCGCTGGCCGGCTCCTCGCTCGGTCTCGACCCGGAGAAGGTCGCCGCGTCGCTCGGCTTCACGGGCTCGACGCCGAACTCGATCGACGGCACGGCGTCGCGTGACGTCGTGGCCGAGCTGGCGTTCGTGCTCGCCCAGGTCGGGGTCGACGTGTCACGTCTGGCGGAGGAGATCATCCTCTGGAACACCAAGGAGTTCGACTTCGTCACGCTCGACGACGGGTACTCCACGGGCTCGAGCATCATGCCGCAGAAGAAGAACCCCGACATCGCCGAGCTGGCCCGCGGCAAGGCCGGGCGACTGATCGGCAACCTGTCCGGCCTGCTGGCCACCCTGAAGGCCCTCCCGCTGGCCTACAACCGCGACCTGCAGGAGGACAAGGAGCCGGTCTTCGACTCCGTCGACACGCTCGAGGTGCTGCTGCCGGCGTTCACCGGCATGGTGCGCACGCTCACCTTCCACACCGAGCGCATGGCAGCGCTGGCGCCGCAGGGCTTCGCGCTCGCCACCGACGTGGCCGAGTGGCTCGTGCGCCAGGGCGTGCCCTTCCGCGTGGCGCACGAGGTCTCCGGCGCCTGCGTGCAGGTCTGCGAGCAGCGCGGCATCGAGCTGTGGGACCTCTCCGACGACGACTTCGCGGCCATCTCGCCGCACCTGACGCCCGACGTCCGCAGCGTGCTGTCGGTCGGGGGCTCCATCGCCTCGCGCGACGGGCGCGGCGGCACCGCGCAGGTCCGGGTGGCCGAGCAGCTCGCCGAGGTGCGGGCGCGGGCGGCGTCGTGAGCGGGCCGGTGTTCCGGACGACCCGCTGGCGCACCGGGTACCGCGTCGACGACGTCGACGACTTCCTCGCCGACGTGCTGCCGCGCGTGACGGACCGTCCCGACTCGGCCCTGGCCGAGCGCATCGTGCAAGCGAGGTTCGCCACCGTGCACCTCGGCGCGGGCTACGACATGAGCGACGTCGACGCCTACCTCGACGACCTCGTGGGCCGCGTCGGCGGCCCGCCTGCCCCTGGAGCGTGACGGACGCCTCGGCACCGGAGCGCGCCGTGTTCACGGCTCGTTCACGCGGTCTTGGCATCATGCGCGGGTGCTCGAGAACGTCGACGTCCCTGCCACGTTCCTGCGTTCGGGCCGGGCGGCACCCGCGCGCACCCTCGTCGAGGTGCTGGAGGCCACCGCCCGGGACCACGCCGAGGAGCCGGCGCTCGCCTGCGGCGACGTCGTCCTGACCTACGACACCCTGCTCGAGACGGCGTCGGCGCTGGCCGACGAGCTCGGTGCCGTCGGCGTCGGTCGCGGCGCCCGCGTCGGGGTGCGGGTGTCCTCGGGCAGCACCGACCTGCACGTCGCGATCCTGGGCGTCCTGCTCGCCGGTGCCGCCTACGTGCCGATCGACGTCGACGACCCGGAGGAGCGAGCAGCGACCGTGCTGCGCGAGGCCCAGGCCGACGCGGTCGTGACCGACGGCCTCGTGGTGCGACGCCTGCGCGACGACGTGCGCGGCTCGGGCAGCGTGGAGCCGCCGACCCTCGACGACGACGCCTGGATCATCTTCACGTCGGGCTCCACCGGGACGCCCAAGGGCGTGGCCGTCACGCACCGCTCCGCGGCGGCGTTCGTGGACGCCGAGGCGGTGCTCTTCTGCCAGGACGCACCTCTCGGTCCCGGCGACCGCGTGATGGCCGGGCTCAGCGTGGCCTTCGACGCCTCCTGCGAGGAGATGTGGCTGGCGTGGCGGCACGGCGCCTGCCTCGTGCCTGCACCGCGCTCGCTCGTCCGCAGTGGCGCGGACCTCGCGCCGTGGCTCGTCGCGAACGACGTCACGGTCGTCTCGACCGTGCCGACGCTGGTCTCGCTGTGGCCCGCGCAGGCGCTCGACGCGGTGCGGCTGCTGATCCTCGGCGGCGAGGCCTGCCCGCCGGAGATCGGCGACCGGTTCGCCACCGCCGACCGTGAGGTGTGGAACACGTACGGGCCCACCGAGGCGACCGTGGTCGCCTGCGGCGCGCAGCTGCGGCCCGGCGAGCCGGTCCGCATCGGCCTGCCGCTCGAGGGCTGGGACCTCGCGGTGGTCGATGACGACGAACGCCCTGTCGGGCCGGGGGAGACCGGTCAGCTGGTGATCGGCGGTGTCGGCCTCGCGCGGTACCTGGACGCCGAGAAGGACGCCGCGACCTACGCCCCGATGCCCTCGCTCGGGTGGGACCGCGCCTACCGCAGCGGCGACCGCGTCGTGCTCGACGAGGCGGGTCTGCTGTTCGCCGGGCGTGCCGACGACCAGGTGAAGATCGGCGGACGACGCATCGAGCTCGGTGAGGTCGACAGCGCCCTGCTCGCCCTGCCCGGCGTCGAGGCGGCAGCCGCGGCCGTGCGTCGGTCCGAGGCGGGCAACAGCGTCCTGGTCGGCTACGTCGTGACCGACGGGACGCTGGACGCGAGGAGTGCGCGCGCGCCCCTGCGCGAGCGCCTGCCCGCGGCCGCGGTGCCTCGCATCGCGGTCGTCGAGACCATCCCGGTCCGCACGTCGGGCAAGGTCGACCGCGACGCCCTGCCGTGGCCGCTCGAGACCGGCACCGAGGCGTCGCTCGACGGCACCGCCGCGCTGGTCGCCGACGCGTGGGCGCGCATCCTGGGCTCGGCCGTCGGCGGGCCGGCCGACGACTTCTTCGAAGCCGGTGGCTCGAGCCTCACCGCGGCGCAGCTCGTGGCTCGGCTGCGGGAGACGCACCCGGAGGTGACGGTCGCCGACGTCTACGAGGCGCCCACGGTGGGTGCGCTCGCGGCTCGTCTCGACACGCTCACCACCCCGGCCGTCGTCGACGTCCGCGAGGTGCGGCCGGTGCCCCGCCGGTCGAGCCTGGTCCAGCAGGTCCTGCTCCTGCCGCTGCGCGCGGTCGGCGGGCTGGTCTGGGTGGCCTGGACGATGCTCGCGGTGCAGGCGCTGGCCGTCGCCACGGACTGGTCGTGGCTCCCGGGACCCGGGTGGACGGCGACCGTGGTCGCGGCGGTGCTGCTGCTCCCGCCCGTCCGGGCTGCCGCGGCCGCGGGTGGCGTGCGGCTGCTCCTGCGTCGGCTGACGCCCGGCACCTACCCGCGCGGCGGGTCGACGCACCTGCGGCTGTGGGCGGCCGAGCGCCTGGTCGAGGAGCTCCGCGTGGGCACGCTCGCCAGCGTCGGCGTGCTGACCGTCTTCGCGCGGATGCTCGGCGCGAAGGTGGGTGCGGGAGTCGACCTGCACGCGCTGCCCTCTCTCACCGGCATGCTGACCCTCGGCCGCGGGTCCACGGTCGAGCCCGAGGCAGACCTCTCGGGCTGGTGGGTCGACGGCGACCGTCTCGTCGTGGGGCCGGTCCGGGTACGGGCCGAGGCTCGCGTCGGCGTCCGCAGCACGCTCGGTCCCGGAGTCGTGGTCGGTCGTCGCGCCGAGGTCGGCGCAGGGTCGACGGTGCTGGGCGACGTGGCCGACGACAGCTTCGCCGCCGGAGCCCCCGCGACGCGCGTCGGTGAGGCGCGTGGCCCGGCCGAGCTCGAGCCGGCACCGCGCCGTCGCGGTTGGCCCACGGTCTACGCGGTGACGGGTCTCGTGCTGTCGGCGCTCCCGGCGCTCGCGGTCGGGCTCGTGTCCGCGGCGTCGCTCGGCGCGGCCCTGGCGCTCGGTGTCGACCCGCAATCACCCGCCGACCTCGCGCTGCTGCTGGTTGCGCTCCTGCCCGTCCTCGTGGTCGGGTCCCTGCTGGTCCTCGCCGGGCTGGTGTGGTCGGTCGTCCGGGGTGCGTCGACCGGCGTGGCGGCCGGGGTGCACCCCGTGCACGGCCGCGCGGCGTGGTCGGCCTGGACGGTGCTGCGCGTCCTCGACAGCGCCCGCGAGTGGCTGTTCCCGCTGTACTCCAGCAGCCTCACGCCGACGTGGCTCCGCGCGCTCGGCGCCGACGTCGGGGCCGACGTGGAGGCGTCGACCGTGCTCCTGCTGCCGAGCCTCACGTCGGTCGGCGACGGCGCCTTCCTCGCCGACGACACGATGCTCGGCATGTACGAGCTCGGTGGCGGGTGGCTGCGGGTCGAGCGCGTGAAGGTGGGGCGTCGGGCCTTCGTCGGCAACTCGGGCATGGCAGCGCCCGGCCGCAAGGTGCCGGCGCGCGGGCTGGTCGCGGTGCTGTCGGCGGCACCCCGTCGCGCGAAGGCGACCAAGGGGTCGTCGTGGCTGGGGAGCCCGCCCACGAGGCTCCGCCGCGCCGCCGGCGAGGTCGACGAGGCCCGCACCTACGAGCCGGGACGACGGCTCAGGGTGGCGCGCGCGGCGCTCGAGGCCTGCCGCGTGCTCGCCGTCGGTGTAGCGGCCCTCCTCGTCCTGGCCGTCGCCGGCAGCATCGTCACGGTCGCGGACCGTGCGGGGTGGTGGGTCGCGGCGCTCGTCGCCGGCCCGGTCCTGCTCGCCGCCGGCGTCGTGGGGGCGCTCGTCGCGACTGCGGCCAAGTGGGTCCTCGTCGGTCGGGTCAGGGCCGAGGAGCACCCGCTCTGGAGCAGCTTCGTGTGGCGCAACGAGCTCGCCGACACCTTCGTCGAGGTGGTGGCCGCCCCCTGGTTCTGCCGCTGGGCGCTGGGCACGCCGCTGCTGCCGCTGTGGCTGCGCAGCCTCGGGGCGCGCGTCGGCCGGGGGGTCTGGTGCGAGACGTACTGGTGGCCCGAGCCCGACCTCGTGACCGTGGGCGACGGCGCGACCGTCAACCGGGGGTGCGTGGTGCAGACGCACCTCTTCCATGATCGGATACTCAGCATGGACGAGGTCAGGCTGGACGCGGGGGCGACGCTCGGTCCGCACGGCGTCGTGCTGCCCGCCGCACGCATCGGCAGGCACGCCCGGGTCGGCCCCGGGTCGCTGGTGATGCGCGGCGAGCACGTGCCCGACGGCACCAGCTGGGTCGGCAACCCCATCGGCCCCTGGACCGACGCGACGGCGCCCGCGTGAGCCGCGCCGCGTCCGTCGACGAGCGCTACGTCCCGCACCACGGCGACCCGTCGTACACCGTCACCCGCTACGACCTCGTCGTCGACTACGTCCCCGAGTCCAACCGGCTCACCGGCACCGCGACCCTCGGCGTGCGTGCGCTCGAGCCGCTGCGGAAGGTCCGTCTGGACCTCAACGACCTGCGGGTGCAGAAGCTCCTCGTCGACGGCGCCCGCGCGAAGTACCGGCAGCAGCGCGCGTCCGTGAGCGTCGAGCTGGGTCGGGAGTTGGCGGAGGGCGAGGAGGCCGAGATCATGGTCGCCTACGGCGGCCGCCCGCACCCGATGCGCGGACCCGACGGCGACGCAGGCTGGGAGGAGCTCGAGGAGGGCGCGATCGTCGCCTCGCAGCCCCACGGCGCGCCGTCGTGGTTCCCGTGCAACGACCTGCCGTCCGCGAAGGCGCCGTTCCGGCTGGAGCTCTCGGTGCCGCAGGCGTTCACCGTCGTCGGCAACGGCGTGCCCGGCGAGCGGCGACGCACCGCGGGACGGGTCGTGCAGGTCTTCGACCAGCCCGAGCCGATGGCCACCTACCTCGCGACCGTGCACGTGGGCGACTTCGTCGAGGAGCAGCAGGCGACGTCGCCGGTGCCCGTCGGCTTCGTCGCGCCTGGCAGCCTGCGGGAGCAGGCCCAAGATGCCCTGGTTGACCAGCCCGCCATGGTCGCCTTCTTCGACCGGGTCTTCGGCCCGTACCCGTTCCAGCGGTACCTGGCGGTCGTCACCCCCGACGATCTCGAGATCCCGCTCGAGGCGCAGGGGCTCTCGATCTTCGGGCCGAACCTCCTGCACGACGGGTGGGACGCACAGCGACTGATCGCGCACGAGCTGGCCCACCAGTGGTTCGGCAACAGCGTGACGCTGCGGCACTGGAACGACATCTGGCTGCACGAGGGCTTCGCCTGCTACGCCGAGTGGCTGTGGTCGGAGGAGTGCGGCCGCGAGAGCGCCGACGAGCGCGCGCGCCACCACCACGCGAAGCTGCAGGCGAAGGACCAGGACCTGCTGCTCGCCGACCCCGGCCCCGACCTGATGTTCGACGACCGGGTCTACAAGCGCGGCGCCCTCACGTTGCACGCGCTGCGCCGCCGGGTCGGCGACGACGCCTTCTTCACGGTGCTGCGGACCTGGACCGACCGCTTCCGCCACGCCAACGCCGACACGGCCGACCTGGAGCGCGTCGTCGCGGACGTCGCGGGGGAGCAGACCGACCTCTTCGACCAGTGGGTGAGGGCGACCGCGGTCCCGGACCTGCCGTGACGTCGGACGACGACGTCGCCGCGCGGGCCGTGGCGCTGCTCGGCCGTGAGCTGCGCGGTCACGGGGTGACCGTGCGGATCACCGAGGTCGAGGCGTACGGCGGGATCCTCGACCCGGCGTCGCACGCGTACACGCGGACGCCGCGCTCGGAGATCATGTACGGCCCGCCCTGGCGCCTCTACGTGTACCGCTCGTACGGCATCCACTGGTGCGCGAACGTCGTGACCGGACCGACCGAGCAGGCCGCGGCCGTGCTCGTGCGGGCCGGGCGCGTCGTGGACGGACTCGACCTCGCCCGCGAGCGTCGCGGCGACGTCGCCGACACCCGCCTCGCCCGGGGTCCGGGGAACCTCGCGCAGGCCCTCGGCATCTCCGCGACCGACCTCGGCACCGACCTCCTCGACCCCACCGGCGTCCACCTCGGCCCCGGACCGACCGACGAGCCCGACGTCGCCAGCGGCCCCCGGGTCGGCGTCGCGCAGGCCGCCGACGTCCCGTGGCGGTTCTGGATCGCCGGCGACCCCACCGTCTCGGCGTACCGGCGGTCGCCGCGCGCGCCGCGGGGGTAGGGGTTCTCGACCTGCTGGTGCGCTGCCGCAGGGGGTCTCCACTTGCTGGTGCGCTGCCGCAGGGTGTCTTGACCTGCTGGTGCGCTGCTGAAGGGGGTCTGGGCTTGCTGGTGCGCTGCCTCGGCTCTCGCTGGGGCTGGTCTCCGCAAGGGCCTCGACCGGGCGGCTGGCGGCGGAGCTGGTCCGAGGTCTCGGGCTGTGGGTTGGTGCTGGGGGTGGACGCAAGAATCTGCGTTCGTGCGTCGGAGGTCCAAGGGTTCTGCGTTTGCTGCGGGATCCCGTCGCGAACGCAGAAGCGTTCAACTTCCCGCGCGTGAATGAAGAATCTTGGGTGCCCTTGGGGGTGGGGTGGGCAGTGCTTCTTCCTTCTCGTGGCACGGTCCACGAGAAGGGAGAACCTCTGCCAGGTCTGACCCCGCCATCGGTGGATCTGCAACCGCAGAACGGCTCCTGCGGTTGCAGATCCACCGATAGGACGCGCAAACGGAGAACCGTGGCCCGAGAACGCGGAAAAGAAGAATCGTGGGTCACCCCCAGGCCCCAGCCAGACCCCGAGACCCGAAGCCGAGGCCGGGCCCGCTGCCGGTCGAGGCCCTTTCGGAGACCAGGCCCAGCGAGAGCCGAGGCAGCGCACCAGCAAGCCCAGACCCCCGCAGGCAGCGCACCAGCAAGGTCACGACACCCGCAGCCAACGCGCCAGCAAGGTCACGACGACGGCAGCCAACGCGCCAGCAACCCCACGCCCCCCGCAGGCAGCGCACCCGCAGGGCCCAGCCCACCACGCAAGCACACGAAACCCCGTCGAATCCATCGTGCACGATGTACCATCGGAGGATGAGCACTCCCACGGTGTCCGACCTGCTCTGCTTCGACCTGTACTCGACGTCGCGCCAGATGACGGCGGCGTACCGGCCGCTGCTGGACGAGCACGACCTGACGTACCCGCAGTACCTCGTGCTGCTGGCGCTGTGGGAGCAGGACGGGCAGAGCGTGAAGGAGCTCGCGGCACGGCTGCGGCTCGACTACGGCACCCTGTCGCCGCTGGTGAAACGACTCGAGGCGCACGGGCGGGTCACGCGGGCGCGGAACCCGCAGGACGAGCGCTCGACCCTCGTCACGCTGACGCCGGCCGGCGCCGCGCTGCGGCCTTTGGCCGACCGGCTCTACGAGCACGCCGCCGACGTCCTCGAGATGGACGACGCCGACCTGGCCACCCTGCGCCGCCTGATCGGCACGGTCCGCGACCGCCTGGCCGCCGCGCCCATCGACTGACGACGCCCGCCGGCCCCGACCCGCGCTGCCGCGGCCTCCACCGGCACGGCAGGATGGACGCGTGAGCGACCTCGCCGCCGACCCGTCCGTCCTGTCCGACGCCGACCTCGCGGTCCGCCTGGTCACCGAGGCCGTCGCGCTGGCCGCCCGCATGCGCGAGGGCTCCGACCTCGACGTGCGCAGCAAGACGTCGGTCTCCGACGTCGTCACCGCCGCCGACCACGCCGCGGAGGCGCTCGTCGTCGACATGCTGCGACGTCTGCGTCCCGAGGACGGCCTGCTGGGGGAGGAGGGCACCGACGAGCCCGGCATCTCCGGCCGCCGCTGGGTGATCGACCCGGTCGACGGCACCTACAACTTCGCGAGCGGGTCCGACTACTGGTGCTCCGCCGTGGCCCTGCTCGACGGCGACACGCTGGTGCTGGGCGCGGTGGCCCACGCCCGCGACGGCGTGCTCGTGGGCGGGCCCGACCTGCCGACCACGTGGAACGGGTTCGTCGTCGAGCCCGTGCGCGACGTCGACGTGACCACCGTGGGTGCCGCCACCTACCTCCACCCCGGGAACGTCTCCGACGCCCACGTGCGCGAGCCGTTCCTGCGGGCCGCCGCCCTGCCGGCGACGCTGCGCATGCACGGCTCGGGATCGATGGACCTCGTGGGCGTCGTCACCGGACGGCTCGGCGCCTGGTTCCAGCACAGCACCCCGGCCTGGGACTGGCTGCCGGGCGCGGCCCTCGTGCGCGGTGCGGGCGGAGCCGCCGAGCAGGTCGACGTCGCCGGGCTGCGCTGGTCGCTCGCCGGTGGACCGCAGGCCGTCGCCGCGCTGCGCGAGGCGCTCGAGGACGACGCGTGAGCACCGCCCTCGGTGCGGTCGCGGTCTTCTGCGGCTCCAGCCACGGCACGAGCCCGGCGTACGCCGCGGCAGCCGAGCACGTCGGACGCACGCTCGCCGAGCGGGGCATCACCGTCGTCTACGGCGGCGGTCGTGTGGGGCTCATGGGCACCGTGGCCGACGCCGCGCTCGCCGCAGGTGGCACCGTCGTGGGCGTCATCCCGCGGTCGCTGCACGACCGCGAGCTCGCCCACACCGGCTGCACCGAGCTGCACGTGGTCGACACGATGCACGAGCGGAAGGCGCTCATGGCCGACCTCGCCGACGCGTTCCTCGCCCTCCCGGGCGGCGCCGGCACCCTCGAGGAGGTCGCCGAGCAGTGGACGTGGGCGCAGCTCACGATCCACGCGAAGCGGTCCGGGTTCCTCGACGTGGAGGGCTTCTGGTCGCCGATGCGGGCCATGCTCGACCGCATGGTCGTGGACGGGTTCGTGCGGGAGGCGCAGCAGCACATCGTCACCATCGACCCCGACCTCGACACGCTGCTCGACGTGCTCGCGTCGGCGCCGACGTGGACCGACAAGTGGGGCGGCGCGCTGCCGTCGCCCACCCCGTGAGCCGACCGTGACCGCGCGTCCGGTCATCGAGGTCGTCGCGGCGCTCGCCACGCGCGCGGACGGTCGCACGCTGCTCGTGCGCAAGCGCGGGACCACCCTGTTCATGAACCCGGGCGGGAAGCCCGAGGCGGGGGAGTCCCACGTCGAGGCGCTGGTGCGAGAGCTGGCCGAGGAGCTCGGTCTGCTGGTCGACCCGGCCCGGCTCGCACCGCTCGGCACCATCCGCACCGTCGCCGCGAACGAGGCAGGACACGACCTCCTGGCGCACTGCTTCGCCCTGCGGCTCGACGACCCGACCCACCAGGTGGCCGCGGAGATCGAGGAGGCCCGCTGGGTCGACCCGCACGCCCCCGACGTCGCCCTGGCGCCGCTCGCGGCCGAGCACCTGCTGCCGCTGCTCGCCCGCCGCTGACCACGGCTCAGCGACCGCGGAAGCGATCCATCTCGCGACGCTCGCGCTTGGTCGGCCGTCCGGCACCGCGGTCGCGGCGGGGCATGGCGAGACGTTCCTCGCGCGGCGGGGGTGGTGGTGTGTGGTCGGTGTAGCACTCGGCCGCCACGGCGGCACCGACGCGCTTGGTCAGCACGCGACGCACCTCGACGACCCGGGGGCCTCCGGGCGTGGTCGCCTCGACCCGGTCGCCGACCTGCACCGGCTGCGAGGGCTTGGCGCGGCGGCCGTTCACGTGCACCTGTCCGCCCTTGCACGCGGCGCTCGCGGCGGAGCGCGACGCGAACAGGCGCACCGACCACACCCACACGTCGGCGCGCACGCTGCTCGGTTCCACCCGTCCACCCTAGGCGGGTCCGGCCTAGGCTGGACGTCATGACGGGACCGGACGACGTGGAGACCATCGCGATCACCAGCGACATGATCCGGCTGGGTCAGCTGCTCAAGTTCGCGGACGTCGCCGAGTCGGGTGCGCAGGCCGGTGCGCTCGTCGCCTCGGGCGACGTGCAGGTCGACGGCGAGGTCGAGACACGTCGCGGACGCCAGCTCGGCGACGACGCCGTCGTCACGGTGGCCCTGCCAGAGGGTCCGCGCGTGCTGCGCGTCGTCACCGGCGACGACGTCGACGTGCCCTGGTGACTCGGGTGGTGGAGGTGGTCCCCGACCGGGACCGCCCGCGCGCGGCCACGGTGCGGGTCGACGGCACCGAGCAGTCGCACGTCGACCTCGACGACCCGACGCACCTCGAGTTCGACTACGTGCGCCGCATGGCCGACGTCGTCGACACGGCATGGGCGCCGGGCGTGCAGGTCCGCACGCTGCACGTCGGCGGGGCGGGCATGACGCTGGCGCGCTACGTGGCCGCCACGCGCCCGCGCTCCCGCCAGCTCGTGCTCGAGCCCGACGCCGAGCTGACGGCGCTCGTCCGGGCGGAGCTGCCGCTGCCCGAGCGCAGCGGCATCCGCGTGCGTGCCGAGGACGGACGCGCCGGCGTCGCGAGCCTGCGCGACGCCGCCTACGACCTCGTCGTCGTCGACGCGTTCGCGGGGGCGCGCGTCCCGGCGGACCTCGTGACGTGTGAGTGGTACGCGGACGTCGCGCGCGTGGCCGGACCGCAGGGGCTGGTCCTGCTGAACCTCGCCGACCGCGCGCCGTTCCCGTTCGTCCGCGACGCGCTGCGGGCCGTCGAGACCGCCCTGCCGCACGTCGTCGTCAGCGCGGAGCCGGCGACGCTCAAGGGGCGGCGTCACGGCAACGTCCTCGTCGTCGCATCGCGTGCGCCGGTCGACCCGGCGCCCCTCGCACGACGTGCCGCGGGGTCGATGTTCCCCTACCGTGTGCTCGACGCGGTCCAGGTGCGCGACCGGCTGGCCGGCGGGACGGCGTTCACGGACGCCCGCAGCGAGGCGTCGCCCGCCCCGCCCGGCGGCGCCACCTTCTTCGGCTGAGCCTCAGGAGAGCCGGTCGCGCCAACCGGCCGGGTCCGACACCTGGAAGGCCGCCGCGTCGGCCAGCCCGTCCAGGGACCAGGTGACGACCAGCAGGTCGGCACCGGTCGACCTGCCCAGGAAGGTCCGCGAGAGGGTCGCCGAGGTGATCGCGTCGCGCGGCACCTCGACGTCGCGGCCGGCCACGAGCGGCACGAACGCGAGGTGCTCGCGTCCGAGCAGCAGCGAGCCGATGCCCCGCACCTGCGTCTGCCGGTCGGAGGCGACCGCGAAGAGACCCGCCTGCTCGACCACCTCGGGTGCGTAGCCGGCCACCCGACGGCGGTGACCACGTCGCACCAGCGCGAGCCGGACGAGACCCACCACGACGAGCAGCAGCACCAGCCCCGCGACGAGCGCGAGCACGGCGAGCAGCGTGCCCACGGATCAGACCTTCAGCGCACGTTCGAGCGCGTCGACCGCGTGGTCGATCTCGTCCCGCGTGATGACGAGCGGCGGGGCGATGCGCAGCGTCCGCTCGTGCGTCTCCTTGCACAGCACGCCCTCGTCGCGCAGCGCCATCGACACCTCGCGTCCGGTACGTCCCAGGGGGTCGAGGTCGACGCCGGCCCACAGGCCTCGACCGCGCACGGCGGCGACGCCCTGCCCGAGGAGGGCTTCGAGCCGGTCGTGCAGGTGCCGGCCGAGGTCGGCGGACCGCTCCTGGAACTCACCCGTCGCGAGCAGGCCGACGACCGCGCGGCCGACCGCGCACGCGACCGGGTACCCGCCGAACGTCGAGCCGTGCGACCCTGGCCGCAGCACCCCGAGGACGTCGGCGCGTCCGACGACCGCCGAGACGGGGATGATGCCGCCGCCGAGCGCCTTGCCCAAGGTGTACAGGTCGGCCCGCACGCCCTCGTGGTCGAGCGCGAAGAGGCGGCCCGTGCGGGCGAGACCGGACTGGATCTCGTCGGCGATGAGCAGCACCTCGTTCTCGGTGCAGGCGTCGCGCACGTCGGCCCAGAACCCGGCGGGCGGCACCACCACGCCGGCCTCGCCCTGGATCGGCTCCATGAGGACGGCGGCGGTGTTCGGGCCGATGGCGTCGCGCACGGCCTGCGCGTCGCCGTAGGGGACGGTGACGAAGCCCGGCGTGAAGGGGCCGTAGTTGTCGTGCGCGACCGGGTCGTCGGAGAAGGAGACGATGGTGGTCGTGCGGCCGTGGAAGTTGTGCGTGGCGACGATGATCTCGGCCGCGTCGAAGGCGACACCCTTGACCTCGTAGGCCCACTTGCGGGCGACCTTGATGGCGGACTCGACGGCCTCGGCGCCGGTGTTCATCGTCAGCACCATCTCGGTGCCGGTGAGCTCGGCGAGCTCGGCGCAGAAGGCGCCGAACTGGTCGTTGTGGAAGGCGCGGGAGGTCAGGGTGAGCCGGTCGATCTGCTCGTGCGCGGCTCGGACGAGGTCGGGGTGGCGGTGCCCGAAGTTGAGCGCGGAGTACCCGGAGAGGAAGTCGAGGTACCGGCGACCGTCGACGTCGGTCACCCATGCGCCCTCGGCCTCGGAGATCACCACGGGGAGCGGGTGGTAGTTGTGGGCACCCCACCGCTCGTCGAGCGCGATGATGCCGGCGGTCTGCTGCATGTCGGACATGGTTCCCACCGTAACGGCCGCCGCCAGGCCCGTGGTCCGTCCCGACTACCCTCGTGGGGTGACGACGCGCAGCGGGACGGCGGCACGCGGGCTGGGCCCGCGGCTCCTCCGCCCTGCGCTCGTGGGCGTGGCAGTGGCCGCCTGCGCGACCTCCGCCCACGTCCTGGCCGGTGGCGAGGTGCCCTCCGCGGCCGTCGTCCTCGTGGCCACCGGCGCCGCGCTGGTGACCCGGCTGGTCGGCGCGCGCAGGCTCACGTCGTCCCAGCTGCTCGGCCTGCTGGTGCTCGGCCAGGTCGCGGCGCACCTGCTCGCCACGCCGTCCGGGTCCCACGACACGAGGATGCTCGGGGCGCACGCCCTCGCGACGCTGGTGAGCCTGCTCGCACTGCGTCACGCCGAGGACCTCTGGTGGCGGGCCGCGGACACCGTCGTCGGGCTCGTGCGCGTGCCCGGCCTCGTGGTGCTGGCACGTCGCAGGACGGGCGTCACGTCGGGCGTCCTGGTGCGCGAGGGGAGCGACGCGGGCCCCCGGCCCTCGGGCCGGGCCCCGCCGCTGACGGCGTGAGCCCGTCCACCAGCCCCTCGTACCCGAAGGTCCCGTCATGCCCACCACCCGTCCGACCCGTCTGGCCGCCGCCGCGGCCCTCACCCTCGCCACGGTGGCCGTCGCCGGCCCCGCCGTCGCCCACGTCGGCGTCTCCTCGCCCGACGCCGCACGCGACGGCTACGGCAAGATCGTCTTCCGCGTGCCCACCGAGTCCGACACGGCCGACACGACGAAGCTCGTCGTGACGCTGCCCGCGGACGCTCCCTTCCTGCACCTCACCGCCCAGACCAAGCCCGGTTGGACGATCACGACGCGCGAGGGCCGCCTGCCCGCGCCCGTCGAGGTCGACGGCACCGAGATCACCCGAGCCGTCCGCACGGTCACGTGGACCGCGGACGGCGACGGCATCCCGCCGGGGGAGTTCGACGAGTTCGCCCTGTCGGGCGGACCGTTCCCCGACGCCGACAGCATCCGGTTCGAGGCCGAGCAGACCTACTCCGACGGCGAGGTCGTCGACTGGGACCAGGTGCAGCAGGGCGACACCGAGCCCGACAAGCCCGCCCCGACGCTCAGCCTGCTGCCCGCCGGCGAGGGCGGCCACGCGCACGGCGGTTCCGCCACCGGCGACGACGCCGGCGAGCACGAGTCGGGCGCGCACGAGTCCGGCGGGTCCGGCTCCGACGTCCTGGGTCGCGTCCTCGGCGGAGCGGCCCTCGTGGTCGCGGTCGCGGCGCTCCTGGGTGTCCTGCGGCAGGATCGACGCCGTGCGTAGAGCCCTGGTCGTCCTGCTGCTCCTGCCCGTCCTCCTGGCGCCGGCGCTGACCGCCGGTCCGGCGTCGGCGCACGCGGCCCTCGTCGGCACCGACCCCGCCGACGAGGCCGTCGTCGAGGAGGTGCCGGGCACGGTCACGCTCGAGTTCAACGAGCCGGTCACCCGCTCCGAGCTGGTGCTGACCGCGCCCGACGGCAGCCGCGTGCCGCTCGACGTCAGCGCTCGGGACCGCGAGGTCACCGGTCGGCTGCGCGACGGCACGGCCGACGGCCAGCGCGGCACCTACACGATCGCGTACCGCGTGGTCTCCGCCGACGGCCACCCGATCGCGGGGGAGTCGACCTTCCGCACCACCGCGGGTCGCACGGTCGAGCAGGCCCCCCGCCAGGACGACACCTCGGAGTCCTTCATCCACCGCCACGCAGAGCACCTGTGGTGGGCCGTCGGCGGTGGCCTCGTGGCCGTCGTCCTGATCGTCTGGCCGCTCCTGCGCCGCCGGACCGAGGAGCACGCGTGAGCATCCTGCGCACCACCGTCGCCAGCTTCCTGGTCGCGTCCGCGGCCTGCGTGGCTGCGCTCAGCCTGGGGGGAGGGGCGCCCCAGCAGGTACCCGAGGGCCTCCCGGACCCGGGCCCGCTCGTGGGCTGGTCGCTGCCGCTCGCGTCGGTCGTCTCCGACGGTCTGCTCGTGGTCCTCGTCGGCCTGCTGCTCGCGGTCGTCGCCCTGCTGCCGACGTCGGCCGACGACGTGCAGGGCCTGTCGGTCGACGCGGTCCGCGGCGCCGCCCGCGTCGCGGCGGCGTGGTCGCTGCTCAGCATCGTGCTCTACGTCCTCACCGTCGCCGACGTGTTCGCCCGGCCGATCGGCTCGCTGACGTTCCCGCTGCTCTCGGAGCTCGCGACGACCGCGACCGGCGGGGTCGTGCTGCTGCAGGTCCTCGTCGGCGCGCTGGCGTGGGCGGTCCTGCGCTGGACGATCGCCGTCCGACGCCTCGCAGTCGTGCTCGGCGTCGTCCTCGCCTCGCTCGTCCCCGTCGCGTTCGCCGGCCACTCGGCGTCGTCGGGCTCGCACGACCTCGCCGCGCTGAGCCTGCTGCTGCACCTCGTGGGTGTCTGCCTGTGGGTCGGCGGGCTCGTCGCCCTGACCTGGGTGGCCTGGCGCGGCAGCAAGCGGCTCGCCCCCGCACTGCGCCGCTACTCGGTGCTCGCCCTCTGGGCGTTCGTGGTGGTCGGGGTCTCCGGCGTGGTGAATGCCGCGGTGCGGCTGCGCAGCGTCACCGACGTCGTCGGCACCGGGTACGGACAGCTCGTCCTCGCCAAGGTCGTCGCGCTCGTCGCGCTCGGCTGGTTCGGCTGGGTCCAGCGCCGACGGCTCGCCGACCGCGACGCCGGGTTCCTGTCGGTCGCGACGTCGGAGGTGCTGCTCATGGCCGCGACGATCGGCCTGGCGGTGGCACTCTCGCGCACGCCGACGCCGGTCGGGGACATCCTCACCACGCCCGCGCAGGAGCTGCTCGGTGGGCCCGTGCCGCCCGCGCCCGACGTCCTGCGCATGGCCCTCGGCTTCACGCCCAACGGGCTGGGGCTCACGATCGTCGTGCTCGGCGCCGCCCTCTACGTCCGCGGGCTCCTCGTGCTGCGCCGCCGCGGCGACGTGGTGACCGTGTGGACCCGCGAGGCCGCGACCCTGGCGACGCACGCCGGCGCGCTCTCGGTCGCTGCGGCGGCTTATGCGTATGCCAAGCGTCACGCGCGCAACCCGGCCTATAGCTTCGGCACCGGCAAGGTTGGCGACCTCGCCGGTTTCGCCTCGGCCATGGTGCTCGGCCTGATCGCGCTGA
>NZ_LUNH01000064.1:0-12417 GCF_001628525.1 Aeromicrobium sp. REDSEA-S38_B2
CAGGACCCCTACCCCACGCCCGGACACCCCATGGGGCTCTCGTTCTCGGTGCAGCCCGACGTGCGCCCCGTCCCGCGCAGCCTCGCGAACCTCTTCACCGAGCTGGAGGCCGACCTCGGCGTCCCACGGTCGCCGCACGGCGACCTGAGCGCCTGGGCCGCGCAGGGCGTGCTGCTGCTCAACCGCGTGCTCACCGTCGGCGTCGGCGCCCCGGCCAGCCACCGCGGGATGGGGTGGGAGAAGGTCACCGAGCAGGCCATCCGCGCCCTCGTCGCCCGCGACGCACCGCTCGTCGCCGTCCTCTGGGGACGTCAGGCGCAGGACCTGCAGCCGCTGCTCGGCGACGTGCCGGTGGTCGCGAGCCCGCACCCCAGCCCGTTGTCGGCGTCGCGCGGCTTCTTCGGCTCGCGACCGTTCAGCCGGGTCGACGAGCACCTCAGGACGCTCGGCACCGCGCCGGTCGACTGGCGGCTGCCGCCGGTGGCGGAGCCGTCCGCCTAGGCTGAGCCCCATGAGCACCCCCCGCGTCCGCGACCGGGCCGTCGTCATCGACGAGGCCTTCGCCACCATGCAGCGCTGGGGCCTGCGTCTCGTCGTGGTGGCCGCGGCCCTCTTCGTGCTCGGCTGGGTGGTCGGCAGCCTCTGGATGGTCTTCTTCCCGCTGTCGATCGCGCTGCTCGTGGCGACGGTGCTGTCCCCACCCGTCAGCTGGCTGCGTCGGCACAAGGTGCCCAGCACGCTGGCCGCGCTCATCGTCATGCTGACGTTCCTCGGCATCGTCGTGGCCACCATCGCCATCCTCACGCCGCAGGTGGCCGGTCAGGCGCCCGCCATCGCCAAGCAGGCCTCCGGCGGCCTGCAGGAGGTGCGCAACTGGCTCACCGACGGACCGCTCTCGTTGTCCGACGGGCAGATCACGCGCGCGATCGCCGCCGTCCAGGACCGCCTGCAGGACAGCGCCGCGGCCATCAGCTCGGGCATCTTCTCCACGCTGAGCGCCGCGACGAACGCCGTGCTGAACCTGGTGCTCATCCTGATGCTGACGTTCTTCTTCATCAAGGACGGGCACCGGTTCCTGCCGTGGCTCGCGACGCTGGGCGGCCAGCGCGCCGGCATGCACGTGAGCGAGCTGCTCGCTCGCGTGTGGGGCACCATCGGCGGCTTCATCCGCACCCAGAGCCTCGTCGCGTTCATCGACGCGGTCCTCATCGGCATCGGTCTGGCGATCCTCGGCGTGCCGCTGGCGATCCCGCTGGCCGTCATCACGTTCTTCGGCGGGTTCATCCCGATCATCGGCGCGTTCGCCAGCGGGATCCTGGCCGTGCTCGTGACCCTCGTGACCAACGACTTCAAGGCGGCGGTCATCGCCGCGCTCATCGTCATCGCGGTCCAGCAGCTCGAGGGCAACGTGCTGTCGCCGTGGCTGCAGGGCAAGACGATGAACCTGCATGCCGGGGTCGTGCTGATGTCGGTCACGGCCGGCGGCACGCTGTTCGGCGTGACCGGAGCGTTCCTCGCCGTGCCGGTCGCCGCGGCGTCGGCGGAGCTGTTCCGCTACCTCAACGAGCAGATCGACCGGAACGTCGACCCGCAGGCTCCGGCCGAGGACAAGCACGCCGCGGACCTGTTGGCCGAGGGCCGGACGGCCCTCGACCCCGACTGAGCCCGGTCGCTCAGGAGGCGATGTCGCGCTGCGACTGCGCCAGGATCTCCGTGCGCTCGTGCTCGGTCAGACCGCCCCACACGCCGTAGGGCTCGCGGGCGGCCAGCGCGTGCTCGCGGCACTCGTTGATGACGGGGCAGGTCGCGCAGATCGCCTTGGCCGCGGACTCGCGGTCGCGTCGTCGTGAGCCGCGCTCGGCGTCGGGGGAGAAGAAGCGGGCGGACTCCAGGCCCTGGCACGCGCCCTGGTACTGCCACTCGTAGACCTCCTGCAGCGGGAGCGGGAGGTTCTTGAGGTTTGCCATCGTGCACTCCTTCGGGAAGCTGCCTCGGGGGACTCGTGCCGGTGAGGTCGTTGTTGTTCAGACCATAACGACAACTTGTTCAGGTTGGCAAGTGGGTGAACAAGTTCTATGATGGGGGCATGGCTTCCACCGATCCGACCACCCAGGCGCAGCAGGCGACCCTGCTGTCCGTGGGCGAGGTCGCGGAGAAGCTCGGCATCCCCGCCTCCACGTTGCGCACGTGGGAGCGCCGTTACGAGCTCGGTCCGTCCGCCCGCAGTGCCGGCGGACACCGCCGTTACGACGCCGCCGACGTCGAGCGACTGCAGCGCATGCACCTGCTCGTCGACAGTGGCCTCGGTCCCGCAGCCGCCGCCCGCGCCGCCATCAGCGGCGACCCGATGGAGCGCACCGAGGGCGCCGACGCCTTCGCCGACGCCGTCATCGCCGCCACCCGCGCCTACGACGCCGAGGGCCTGCGGACGCTGTTCGTGCGCAAGCTCGAGGACCTCGGCACCATCCGCGCCTGGACCGACCACATCGCGCCGTCGATGCGTCGGGTGGGCGAGGAGTGGTACCGCGGCAGTGTGGGCGTCGACGGCGAGCATCTCGTGAGCGACGCGCTGCACACTGCGCTGCGCGCGCGACTCGCGTCACGCCGCACGAAGGGACAGGACCACCGGCCCGTCCTGCTGGCCTGTGCGGAGGATGAGCACCACGTCCTTCCCCTGCTCGCGCTGCAGTGCGCGCTCGCCGACCAGGAGATCGGCTGCCACATGCTCGGGCAGCGCACGCCGTTCAGCGCGATCGCCGGCATGACGATCCGGCTCGAGCCGGCCGCCGTCTTCCTCTGGGCGTCGATCGTCCACTTCGACGGCAGCGCCCTGGCCTCCGTCCTCGACGCCGCGGCCGACCGCACCGACGTGCTGCTCGGCGGCCCCGGCTGGAGCGTCGAGGGCGGCACGCACGTCGCCGACCTGCAGGCTGCCGTCGATGCCGTGCAGCAGGCCATCGTGCGCCACCCCGTCGGGGCGTGAGCCGCGAGCGCCGGTCGAGCAGCGTCGCGTGGGTCCGTCTGGGAGCATGACGTCGTGGCCGACCTGACCTTCCGCGGACGCCGTGTCGTCCGGGACCGGGCCCTCGTGATGGCGATCATCAACCGCACGCCGGACTCCTTCTACGACCGCGGGGCCACGTTCGACCCCACCACCGCGCTCGACGCCGTCCGTCGCGCCGTGGCCGACGGGGCGGAGGTCGTCGACATCGGTGGCGTCAAGGCCGGCCCGGGCGACGCGGTGGACTCCGCCGAGGAGGTGCGACGGACCGTGCCCTTCATCGAGGCGGTCCGTGAGGCCGAGCCCGACGTGGTCATCAGCATCGACACCTGGCGCGCCGACGTCGCCCAGGCGGCCGCCGCGGCCGGGGCCGACCTGCTCAACGACACGTGGGCCGGGCACGACCCCGACGTCGTGCACGTGGCCGCCGAGCACGGTCTCGGGTACGTGTGCTCGCACACCGGCGGCGCCCTCCCGCGCACTCGACCGCACCGGGTGCGCTACGACGACGTCGTGGCCGACGTCGTCGCGACCACGACGCGTGCCGCCGAGGCCGCGGTCGGCGCGGGGGTGCCCCGTGAGGGCGTCCTCGTCGACCCCACCCACGACTTCGGCAAGAACACGTTCCACAGCCTCGAGCTCGCCCGGCGCGCGGACACGCTGGTGGCCACCGGTTGGCCCGTGCTCATGGCGCTGTCGCGCAAGGACTTCATCGGCGAGACGCTGGGCCTGCCGCCGGAGGACCGCCTCGAGGGCACGCTGGCCACCACCGCGCTGACCGCAGCGGCCGGCTGCGCGATGTTCCGGACCCACGACGTCGTCGCCACCCGACGCGTCCTGGAGATGACGGCCACCCTGCGCGGCGAGCGCCCCCCTGCTCGGGCGGTGCGCGGCCTTGTCTGAGGCACGACGCTGGTTCGAGACCCGCACGTTCGACGCGTCGCGCCCGCTCGGCGACCTCGTCGACGCCAAGGCGGGACGTCGGGTCACGGTGATCCTCCCCGCCCGCGACGAGGCCGCGACGATCGGTGCGATCGTGCAGCGCGTGCGCACCGCCCTGTGCGACCTCGTCCCCCTGGTCGACGAGGTGCTCGTGGTCGACTCCCGCTCGGGCGACGCGACCGCCCAGGTCGCGCGTGACGCGGGCGCGAGGGTCATCACGGTCGCCGACCCCGACCCCGCGTTCGACGGCGGCAAGGGTGCGGCCATGCGCACGGGCATCGCCCGGATGCAGGGCGACGTCGGCGTGTTCCTCGACGCCGACGTGACCGGCTTCGACCCGGCGTTCGTGGCCCGCTTGGTCGGTCCGCTGCTCCGCGACCCGTCGCTGGTGCTCGTCAAGGCGTTCTACGACCGCCCCACCCACGACGGCGGCGGCGGACGCGTGACCGAGCTCGCGGCACGCCCGGAGATCGCCCGTCGGGCGCCCGAGCTGGGCGGCTTCGTCCAGCCGCTCGCCGGGGAGTGCGCGTTCGTGCGCGACGCCTTCGTCGACCTTCCTGTCGTGAGCGGCTACGGCGTCGACGTCGGCATGCTGCTGCACGCCGTGCGCAAGCACGGTCTCGACGCCACGGCGCAGGCCGACCTGGGCCGCCGCGAGCACCAGCACCAGGGGCTCACCGCCCTCGGGCGGATGGCTCTGCAGGTGCGGGCGGCGTTCGACCTGGTGCTCGAGGGCCGCGACGTCGTGGTCGACGAGCGCTGGGTGCCGACGCGCCGGGCCGACGGCACGCCCGACCTCGTGCCCGAGCGGGTGGAGACGCGGCTGCTCCCCCCGCCCGGCGCCGACGGCTGACTACCAGCTCGACTTCGTGATGCCGGGGAGCTCGCCGCGGTGCGCACCCTCGCGGAAGCGGATCCGCGAGAGCCCCGCGACCCGCAGGTGGCCCCGGGGCCGACCGTCGACCTGGTCGCGGTTGCGCACGCGCGACGGCGAGGAGTCACGCGGCAGACGGGCGAGGGCGCGCGACGCGTCCATCCGCTCGGCCATCGACAGGGTGGTGTCGCGCGACGCCGCGCGCAGCGCGTCACGTCGGTCGCGGTAGCGCTCCACGGTCTCCTTGCGTCGCTCGTTGGCGACGATCTTGCTGCGCTTGGCCATCAGCGCTCCTCCTTGAACTCGACGTGCTTGCGGATCTTCGGGTCGTACTTGCGCAGGACCAGCCGGTCGGGGTCGTTGCGGCGGTTCTTGCGCGTGACGTAGGTCGTGCCCGTGCCGGCGGTCGAGCGCAGCTTCACGATCGGGCGCAGCTCGTTGCCCCTCTTCGCCATCAGAGCCGCTCCCCTCGGGCGAGGATGTCGGCGACCACGGCGTCGATGCCGCGGACGTCGACCGTCTTGATGCCGCGCGCGCTGAGGGTGAGCGTGACGTGGCGGCCGAGGCTGGGCACCCAGTACCGCTTCTTCTGGACGTTGACGTCGAAGCGCCGCTTGGTGCGACGGTGCGAGTGCGAGACGTGGTGGCCGAAGCCGGGGGTGGCCCCCGTGACCTGGCAGGTGCGCGACACGGCGACCTCCTGTGTAGAATGACAATCGTTCGCAACAGACTACCGGAGATCTTTCGTGAAGAAGAACCAGCACCCCCGCTACGAGGAGGTCGCCTTCCGCGACCGCTCCGGCGACCTCCTGCTCGTCACGCGCTCCACGCTCCCCGAGCGGCTCCCCGCCGACCACGAGACCGTCGAGGTCGACGGCCGCACGCTGCCCGTGGTCGACGTCGACGTGTCGAGCGCCAGCCACCCGTTCTGGACGGGCAAGGGCCGCGTCGTCGACACCGAGGGCCGCGTCGAGCGCTTCCGCCGCCGCTACGGGCAGGGCGGACGATGAGCCCCGCCCCCCGTCGCAGCCGCCGCCGGATCCTCGAGCGCAGCGTCCCTGCCGTGCTGGTGACCGGCATCGGCGACGCGGCCATGGAGGCGGTCACCGTCGGCCTGCAGTTCGACCTGCCCTCCGCCGTCGTCGTGCGCCACACCCTCGACGTGGAGAACCAGCAGCTCACCCGCGTCGTCAGCGACCTCACCGGTGTCGTCGAGCGGCACGTGCACGAGCTCGAGCACGCCTGCGTGGCCTGCGCGCTGCGCGAGGACGTCGTGCCGACGCTCGAGCGGCTCGCCGCCAGCGGTCGCTGGGGCACCGTCGTCGCGCACCTGCCGGTGGCCGCCGAGGCGCTGCAGGCCTGCCGGGTCATCGAGTCCTACGCCGACGTCGCACCCCACGTGCACGTCGCCGCCGTGGTCGCGGCCCTCGACGGCGAGACGGTGCTGGGCGACCTGCTCGGCGACGACCTGCTGCACGAGCGGTCGCTGCACACCAGCGACGACGACACGCGGGGCGTGGCCGAGACCGCCGCCGCCATCGTCGAGTACGCCGACGCCGTCGTGCTGGCAGGGGCGTCGTCGCCCGACGCCCGCGACCTGCTCCGTGCGCTCGCGCGCCCCCAGGTGCCCGTCGTCGACGACCCGTCGGCCCTCGACGCCGGCCCGCTGGTCGACGGGGCGCACCTGCACGCCGTGACCGAGGCCTGGGTCGACGTCGTGCGCCGCGGCGAGCTGCCGCGGTACGCGTCCGAGCACGTGTGGACGCTCGACCTGCGCTCGGACCGCCCCTTCCACCCCGACCGCCTGCTCGAGAGCATCGAGCGCATCGGCGGCGGACCCCGACGCTCGCGCGGGTCGTTCTGGCTGCCCAGCCGGCCCGCCGACGTGTGCGTGTGGGACGGTGCCGGCGGCCAGCTGAGCATCGGCACGGCGTCGCCGTGGGGCGCGAGCGCCCCGCTCACCCGCATCGTCGTGCACGGACTCGTGTCGGGGCCGCTCGCGAGCACGCCCGACGACGTGCAGGCCGCCTTCGAGCACTGCCTGCTCACCGACACCGAGATGGCCGAGCGCGGCCCCTACTGGGAGGTCGTCGAGGACGGCCTCGAACCCTGGCTCGGCGACGTCCGCCGCGCCGCCTGAGGAGGAACCATGGCAGTCCCGAAGCGCAAGACCTCACGCAGCAACACCCGTCACCGCCGCTCGCAGTGGAAGGCCACGCGGCCCGACCTCGTGCCGGTGACCGTCGACGGCCGCACCGTCCACGTCCCGCGGCGGCTCGTCAAGGCCGTGCATCGCGGCCTCGTCGACGTCTGAGCACCTCGCCGCCCGACCCCACCCACGCCCGATCCCAGGAGGAACCATGAAGGTCCGCAACTCGCTGCGCTCGTTGAAGAACCAGCCCGGCTCGCAGGTCGTCCGCCGTCGCGGCCGCACCTACGTCATCAACAAGCAGAACCCTCGCCTCAAGGCTCGTCAGGGCTGACGCAGCCGCCTGGCGTGTGGGAGGTAGGTGACGCGCGCTTCCTGGGCGTGGGCGGTAGGTGACGCGCGGATACGAGCTCGCTTTCCGCGCCTCACCTACCTCCCGGCGTGGGATACGCGCGCCACCTACCGCCCACCCAGGCCGCACCCCGAGATCCGACCCGACGCCCCGCCCGGTCGAGGCCCCCTCGAGGGCCACTTCCAGCGCGAGCCGAGGCAGCGCACCAGCAACCGAAGACCCTCGCAGGCAGCGCAGCAGCAGCTCGCGACCGCACCCACGACGTCACCCAACGTCAGGCGATGTCACGCGACGAGCTGCTGCCAGGTGTCCCACCCGATGCGCAGCGTGAAGGCGCACACGACCACCACGAACACCGCCCGCACGAAGCGGCTGCCGCGCGCCACCGCCAGCCGGGCACCCAGGTAGCCGCCGGCCACGTTGCTCACCGCCAGCACCGCGGCCACCTGCCACATCACGACACCCTGCGGCACGAACACGACCAGGGCGGCGAGGTTGGTCGCGAAGTTCGCCAGCTTCGCCTTCCCGCTGGCCTCGAGGAACCCGTAGCCCAGCACCCCCACCAGCGCGAACACGAAGAACGAGCCCGTCCCCGGCCCGAGCGCTCCGTCGTAGAAGCCGACCGCGGCACCGATGCACAGGGCGGCCGCGTAGTGGCGGCGCCCGTCGTAGCGCAGCGCGGCCACCTGGCCGAGCTCGGGTCGCAGCACGGTGAACAGGCCGACGGCGACGAGCACCACCAGGATCACCGGGTTGAACGCCGCCCTCGGGATCCACGACGCCACGACCGCGCCCAGCAGCGACCCGACGAACGCCGCCGCGGCCAACGGTGCGGCCGTGCGCAGGTCGAGCCGCACGCGACGCAGGTAGGTCAGGCTCGACGTCGTGGTGCCGGCGATCGACCCGACCTTGTTCGTCGCGAGCAGCTGCACCGGCGCCGCCTGGGGGAACGCCACGAGCAGCGCGGGCAGCTGCACCAGGCCGCCGCCGCCCACCACCGCGTCGACCCACCCCGCGACGAAGGCCGCCGCGGCGAGGAACAGCAGCACCCCTACGGTCACGTCGTCCACCGCGCCAGGCTACGGAGATCGCGTCGACCTCGCGGACACCCCACCCTCACGGGCCCTCGACCAGTAACCTGTGTCCCGCCGGCACCACCCAGGGAGGTTCGAGGCATGCGACTGGTCGCTGCGCGCGTCCGCAAGGTCATGTCGGTGCAGGACTCGGGCCGGCTGGCGCTCGACGAGGGCCTCACCACGCTCGTCGGCAAGAACGAGTCGGGCAAGACCGCCATGCTGCAGGCCCTGTACCGCGCCAACCCGCTGCCGAGCGGCCACCCGACAGCGTTCGCGGCGCGCCGCGACTACCCGCGCCGAGACCTCGGGCCCGACCGCGACCGGATCGACGACGTCCGGCCGGTGACGCTGGAGGTCGAGCTCGACTACGCCGACCGTCAGCGTCTGGAGCGCAGCGGCGAGCGTCTGCCGACGACACCGCTGTACGTGAGCCGGCGCTACGGCGACGACGCGCTGCACTGGGCGGTCGACGAGGACGGCACGCCCCTCGACGTCTCGCCGGGGACGCTCGCCGACCTCACGGCCATGCTGCCGGGCTTCCAGTACTTCGACGACCACAACGTGCTGCCGGGCAGCGTCTCGATCCGTCGCCTGCAGGAGCTCGATGCGGCGGACCTCTACCCGTCGGAGCGCACGGCCCTGGCGTTGCTGCGGCTCGCGGGCATCGCCGACGCGTCGTTCGGCGCCGACGAGCACGAGGAGCACGAGGCGGCGCTCGCGGCCGCTGCGACGCGCCTGACCGACCAGCTGCTCGCCTACTGGAGCCAGAACCGCGACCTGTCCGTCGAGCTCGACCTGCAGACGGTCGGCCTGGCGTCGCCGGAGCCGTGGCTGCACGTCCGGGTACGCGACGAGCGCCGGGGCGTGAGCCTCAACGTCGCCGAGCGCTCGAGCGGGTTCCTCTGGTTCTTCTCCTTCCTCGCCGCCTTCTCGGAGTTCGCGGAGCAGGAGCGCCGGGTCGTGCTGCTCGACGAGCCGGGCATGAACCTGCACGCGAATGCCCAGGGCGACCTGCTGCGCTACCTGAAGGAGCAGCTCGAGCCCCACCACCAGGTCGTGTACTCGACGCACTCGCCGTACCTCGTCGACGCGGGCCGGCTCTCCCGGTGCCGAGTGCTGGAGAACGTCGGCGACCGCGGCACCACGGTCAGCTCCGAGCTGTGGACCGCCGGTCCGGAGACGACGGTTCCGCTGCTCGCCGCCCTCGGCGCCGACCTCGCCCGCACGCTCGTCAGCAGCCCGCACCAGCTCCTCGTGTCATCGCCGTCCGACGTCACCTACCTCGCGGTCATGGGCGACCTGCTGCGGTCCGAGGGCGGCCGCGCGCTCGACCCGCGCTGGACGGTCACGCCGATGGGTGGCGCGTCGGGGCTGCCGACGACGCTCGCCCTGCTCGGCACCACCGCGACGTCGGCGACGGTGCTGATGGACGGTCCGGCCGGGTCGCGCGGCGCGGTCGAGGAGCTCGTGAACCGCGGGGCGATCTCGACCGACCACCTCGTGCCGCTCACCGACCTCACCGGCACGCTCGACGCCGACCTGGAGGACCTGTTCGACGCCGAGTGGTACCTGCGGCTCCTGGCGGAGTCCGGGGGTCCGGTGCTCTCGCACCGCAGGCTCGTCGGGAAGCGGTTCCTGCGCACCCCGCCACGTCGGCGCATCGTCCACCAGGCCGAGACGGTGCTGGGCCACCGCTTCGACCGCTTCCAGCCCGCCGCCCACCTCCTGCGCGAGCGGTCGCGGGTCCTCGAGACCGTCGACGCCGACACCAAGCAGCGCTTCCAGCAGCTCATCGACCGGCTCAACGCCCTCATCGAGCCACCCCTCCCTCGCTGAGTGTGACGTTTGGGGCCCAGATCGCGGTGATCTGGGCCCCAAACGTCACACTCAGCGGGGGTGGGGAGGGCGGTCAGCGGCGGAGGACGCGGAGGGAGCCGGTGTGGGCGACCTCGGCGAAGCCGTCCTCGAGGGCGCGCCGGTAGATCCGGTACGGCGCCTGGCCGCCGTCGGCCGGGTCGGGGAAGACGTCGTGGATCACGAGCACACCACCGGGACGCACCCAGTGGGCCCACCCGTCGTAGTCGGCCTGCGCGTGCTCGTCGGTGTGGCCACCGTCGACGAACACGAGGTCCAGCTCGCGACCCCACCACGACGCGACGTCGGGCGAGCGCGCGACGACGACGTCGACGACGTCCTCCAGCCCCGCCCGCGAGAGCGTCTCGCGCAGGAACGGCAACGTCTCCATCCGTCCGTCGGCCCCCACCAGCGACGTGTCGTGGTACTCCCACCCCGACTGCTGCTCCTCCGAGCCGCGGTGGTGGTCGATGGTCACCAGCCGGGCGCCCCGGAGCCGGGCGACGTGCCCGAGGTGGACGGCCGACTTGCCGCAGTAGCTGCCGATCTCGACGGCGACGCCCCCGGGCCGCAGGTGCTCGCCGGCCGCCTCGCGCAGGGCGTCGGCCTCCTCGTCGGGCAGGAAGCCGCGGACGTCGTCGGCGACACTGCGGAGATCACTGGGCAGGTCGAGCTCGCTCACGGGCGCTCCTCGTCGGTGGTCAGCAGCGGCAGGCCGTCGCCGCGGAACAGGCCGTTCGCGGGCGTGGTGCGAGTGAGGGCGTCGACCGCGAGCAGCACGGTGCCGGCGGTCCAGGTGGTCTGCTCGACCGGCCAGTACGTCTGGTCCGGGTAGACGTAGCCGGTCCAGTAGGTCGCGTCGTCGCGGCGCAGCACCTGGATCTCGCCGAGGATGCGGCGCGCGTCGTCGTCGCGGCCGACCGCGTCGAGCGCGAGCACCAGCTCGCAGGTCTCCCCCCCGGTGACCCACGGGCTGTCGTCGACGCAGCGGGCGCCGAAGCCGGGCACGACGAAGTCGTCCCAGCGGGCGTCCAGGCGCGCCGCCGCGACGGCGTCGGGCAGGGCGCCGCCGAGCACGGGGTAGTACCAGTCCATCGAGAAGCGGGCCTTGTCGGCGAAGCGGTGCGGCTCGTGGTCGAGCGCGTGACGCAGCCGCACGGCGGCGTCACGCCAGCCCGGCACGTCCTCGCCGACGACCTCGGCCAGCGCGACCCCGCAGCGCAGGCTCAGGTGGATGCTGGCGTTGCCGGTCACGAGCGCCTCGTCGGCGACGTCGCCCTCGGCCCCCCGCGACCAGCGCACCGGACCGGCCGGCTCCTGCAGCTCGAGCACGACGTCGAGCGCGGCCCGTACCGTCGGCCACATCGCCTCGACGAACGCGACGTCGCCGGTGAGGCGCCAGTGGTGCCAGGCCGCCGTGGCCACGTAGGCGGTGAAGTTCGCGTCGGTAGCGGGCACCGTGACCACACCGTCGACGTACTCGGTGGCGAACGACCCGTCGGGTCGCTGCGCGGTGCGGCTCCACGCGTACGCCGCCTCGGCCTCGTCGCGACGTCCGGCGACGGCCAGGCCCATCGCGGCCTGCAGGTGGTCCCACGGGTCGAGGTGGTGGCCCTCGAACCAGGGGATCGACCCGTCCGGCCGCTGCACGGCGACGATGGTGTCGGCGGTGGCCTGCACCTGCGCGGCGTCGAGCACGCCCGGCAGGGCGAGCGCGGTCCCCGCCGGCGGGAGCGGCCCCCAGCGGGTGGTCGGGAGCGTCACGTCAGGCGAGCGGCTTGGTGTAGTACAGCGCGACGCTCTTGCCGAGCAGCGGGTTGAGCGCCTTCTCGGCCACGCGGGTCGTGCGGGGCGCCTTCATCATGTCCCACACCAGCAGCCGGTGGTAGGCGCGGACGGCGGGGTGCTGGTCGCGCTCGACGCCGACGGCGCACTTGATCCACCAGTACGGCGCGTGCAGGCCGTGCGCGTGGTGGGTGTGCGTGTGCACCAGGCCCTCGGCGCGCAGCTTCGCGTCGAGCTCGCTGGCCTTGTAGATGCGGATGTGGCCGCCCTCGTTGGCGTGGTACTCATCCGACAGCATCCAGCAGACCTTCTCGGGCCAGTGCCGCGGCACGGTGACGGCGAGCGTGCCGAGCGCGAGCCCGGCGGCAATGGTGGCGGCCAGGG